>CAZYUW010000109.1:0-12871 GCA_964650685.1 uncultured Nitratifractor sp. | reverse complement strand
TTATGTCCTCTACCTGTGTCTATATCGGACGCCCCCACACCATGCCAGTGCTCCAATGGACCCTCCGCCAGTTTGTACCCTTTACCTTTAACCGTTTGCGCGTGCACGATTACAGGTTTTCCCATATCTTTAGCTATATTGAGCATTTTGATTATCGATGAAAGATCGTGACCATCTATCGGGCCTATATATTCAAGCCCAAGCTCTTCAAACAGGATCCCTGGAGTGATCAAGCGAATAGACTCTTCAAATTTTTTGGCCATATAGCTGGCCCCGTCGGGCAGATGACCCAATAAAGACTCCATTTTATTTTTGAGTTTTTGATACATGGAACCGGCCATTCCCTGGGAAAGGTACCTGCTTATGGCTCCAATAGGTTTTGAAATACTCATTTCGTTATCATTCAGAATAATCACAACGGGGTATTTTCTGTCACCAAGCTCATTCATGGCCTCGTACACCATACCCGCGCTCATGCTGCCATCACCTATAAGCGCTACTGGGATCCTGTCTTCATTTTTCAGATATATTGACTTGGCAGCGCCTACGGCCAGGGATATAGAGGTGGAACTGTGACCTGCCTTGTAATAATCAAAAGGGGATTCTTCAGGATTTGTATATCCACTTATTCCTCCAAACTTTCTCAATGTTTCGAAATCGTCCCACCTGTCCGTCAAAAGTTTATGCGCGTATGCCTGATGCGATACATCGAATATGAACGGATCTTTTCGCACATCAAATACATAGTGCATACCGATGATCAGCTCTACCGCACCCAGAGTGGAGCTCAAATGCCCTCCATTTTTGCTTACTACGCTCAATATCCGATTTCTAATCTCTCGACTCAACTCTTCAAGTTGAGACTGATCAAAATCTTTTATATTCACAAAAACTACTCCATTCTCTTTCTTATGCTGCCGATTATTATTTTCCGCACCGTCGATGCACCTATTTTTTTACTATCGATATCCAGATATTCCAGGAGCTTCTCTAACCATTCATCCTCACATTGATGGCGATAAAATTTCAGCTCGTTTTCCAGACACATACGGGTTTTGATTTTATTAAATTCCATAATTCTCGGCGAGATGGGATTGTATCTCTTCTGTTTTTTATGGTCAACTATTTTAACTTTTTTCATTCCGGAATGATTTTGTCCAAAAAATTTAAAAGTCTGCTGTTTGGTTCTTCTGTGCCTATCGTTATTCTTATGGCATTCATGCCGTATGATGACAAATCCCGTATTATTATTCCCTGCGAGATAAGATTTCCAACCAGTTCATTACAGTTAAGTCTTTCGTTTTCAAATATATAAGTCACAAAATTGGTATAGCTTTTTATATATTCTATTCCTTTTGATATCGCGAACTGCTCATAACGATCCATCTGCTCTATATGCAGTCTGAGTGAGCGCTCCAAAAAAGCTTTGTCTTCCAAAGCCGCTTTGGCGGCTATAAGAGAAAGGGTACCCACATTGAAGGGAGGACGAACTTTGTTGAGATTTTTTATGACAGTAGAATTGGCTATTCCGTATCCTGCTCGCATGCCACCAAGTCCATACGCCTTGGAAAAGGTTCCGGTATAGAGTACATTGTCATAATCCAGCAACTCCGAAGGATCTATGGAGTAATTGTCATCTCTCGTCGCGGCATACTCCATGTAGGCTCCATCTACGACAAAAAAGGGATCGTAACCATATCCGAACTCTATAATCTCTTTGACCTGACTTAAAGTTATAGCGTCGCCTGTCGGATTGTTGGGTGTGCATAAAAATACTATATTTGGCCTGTGTTTTCCAATAGCTTCGGTAAACTCTGCCGGTATATGCCTGTAACTGTCTGTTTTATAAACTTTTGCCCCGAACTGTCTAGCATATATATCGTACATGGCAAAACTTACCGCACTTGTCAATATGGAAGCGCCCGGGTAAAGAATCAGATGCGATATAAATTCCAGTATCTGGTCGCTTCCCGCACCTATTATAATGTTATCGCTCTCGATGCCAAAATGTCCTGATAAAGCATCTTTGAGTTCAAACATGCTGTCGTCAGGATACATGTGTGCCCTGGATGAATTTTCACAAATCGCGCTCTGAACCATTGGGCTGGTACCCAATGGGTTTTCATTAGATGCCAGTTTTACGATATCTTTTTCTTCTATACCATACTTTCTCATCACCGTTTCTATTGGCTGACCCGGTTCGTATATTGAGATATCTTTCAAAAAACTGTTAATATTCATCATGCTTCCTTATCGAATTCAAGCCGATTCCAACTATGTTTTTCAAACATCAGCTGTCTCTTTGACATAAGATCCCAGAAATTTTATTGATTTAGAGTGTTTTTTGAAAATATCATGAATATTTTCATCATCCCTGTGCCCATCAAATTCGATGAAGAATATCGACACTCCTCCTACTATATGGGATTTTATTTTCGTAAGATCGATTTCAGCTTTTTTGAAATCGTTCAAAAAATCCACCAAAGCCCCAGGACGATTGGGAAGTTTCACCAATATCGTAGTTTTATCGTTTCCGCTTGGAGCATTATTGAAATCACTGATAATAAAAAACCGGGTTCTATTGTTGCCTTTATCCTCGATATTCTTAAAAAGTATGGGCAGACGATAGAGTCTTGCTGCAACCTCGGAGCATATGGCGGCTGAGTGACCGTCCTCCAGAGCTAGTTGCGCCGCTTTCGCCGTTGATTCTACAGGAATCTGCTCTACTATATCCAATCCAAAATCTTCCAGAAATTGTGTGCATTGTCCAAAAGCGATATCTTTGGAGTATATGCGTTTGATATTTTTGATATTTTCAGATTTGGTAGCAAACACATGGTGTATTTCCAGTACGACCTCGGCAATGATTTTCAGATCAAAATCACTCAGACACGATATAGTATCGCTGACTATACCATTAAAACTGTTTTCTATTGGGACAACGCCGAACTTTGCCTTTCTTCTCTCAACCTCACGAAAAATTCCTTTTATCGTATGAATCGGCAGATATGAGCTCATTGCTCCAAATTTCATCTCGGCAGCCTGATGGGTAAAGCTGGCTTCCGGTCCCAGAAACGCTATTCTTTCCGGCAGCTCGAAATTCCTCGCTACCGCAAATAGTTCCAAAAACAGCGCCTCAATAGCTTTGTCGTCCAGTAGGCCACCATTTCTTTTGTTGTTTGCTTTTAATCGCTCAAGAATTTCCTGTTCTCTTTCCGGTCTGTATATCGGATCTCCACTTCTGTTTTTTATCGAACCGATCTCTTTTACATACATTATCCTTTTGTTGAAAAGTTCCAATAGACCATCATCAACTTTGTCGATCTCCTTTCTGATCTCTTCAAGCGTCATTGTCACTCCTCCATATACTCTTTCTCAAGCCTGATCAAATCGTCAAAACTCTCTCTATCCCTTATCAGCCTGCATTCATCTTTCAGACAAAGCACTTCCGCCGCCCTGCCTCTCGAGTTGTAGTTGCTTGACATGGTAAACCCATAAGCGCCGACATCTCTTACCAGCACCAGATCGCCGGTTTCTGTTTCAGGCGACACGACACCTTTCCCAAGCCAATCTCCACTTTCACAGACTGGACCAACAATATCCGCGGCACTCACAGTCGAATCGTTATCTGCGTATGGAAACTCTATTTTATGGTAAGCATTATACAAAGAGGGTCTCATAAGATCATTCATGGCGGCATCAACAATGATAAATCGTTTATCGAGATTCTTTTTCTCATAAATCACTTTTGTCAGCAAAACACCGGCGTTTCCGACAATATACCTCCCCGGTTCACATATTATAGTCAAATCCATATCTTTTATTGCTTTTTTGACAGCCATAGCGTAGTCATCCGATTCAATCAAAGTCTCATTATCATACCTGATACCCAAACCTCCACCAATATCAAAAAACTTTATATTTATATCCAGTGCCAACAAAGATCTTGTCAAATCAGCCACTATTTCAGCGGATTCTTTTATAGGTCCCAGATCCGTCAGCTGTGAACCGATATGAAAATGTATTCCTGTCGGCTCCAGAAATCTGGAATTTTTCGCATATATATACATATGTTTCGCCAAATCAATTTCAACCCCAAATTTGTTTTCATGCAGACCTGTAGAGATATATGGGTGAGTTCCGGGATCGACATTGGGATTTACTCTGATAGATACTCTCGCGACCTTCCCGAGACCTTTGGCTACGGATTCGACATGTTTCATTTCAGCTTCGCTTTCGAGATTTATCATCAAGATATTCTCTTTAAGGGCATACGCTATTTCATCGTCTCTTTTACCAACACCGGAAAATACAATTTTATAACGATCTATACCCGCGTAGATAGATTTTTTCAATTCCCCGACACTGACACAATCTGCACCGGCACCAAGTTTCTTAAGATGAGATATTATCGATAGATTTGAGTTTGCTTTTACCGCGTACGCGATAATTGATTTATATCCTGAAAATGCGTTTTTTAGATTTCGATAGTTTTCGGTAACCTTATCGAGATCGTAGACAAACAGGGGCGTCCCAAACTCCTCGGCCAATTTTCTCCATTCCAATTTCCTGCTCCCGTTAATGACGCAAAAACGAATTGCTTGTTAATATTGATTGATCAATCGTTTTCTGCGGCTAAATAAAATTAAATGACATAGCAATTTTATCTAATTTTTCCTCCTTTAGCGGTATTTATCGACTGATTGCGTTATCTTTTAAGCGGATGCGCAATTTTCTCTTTTTCGTTTGCGAACAGATAGAAAGAGTAGACACAAAGTAGCGCTACAGGAAAAGGTATGGCTATATCTGGAGATATCACACCATTTATACCGAGTCTGTATAGAGCAAAAAGCAATGCCCATATCATCAATGTAGATCCAAGCGATACCGTCCATACCATCTCTTTTCTCATAAATCTCTGATAGGGGGGAATTTTAAAAAACAAAATGGCGATCATCGCCAAGGCAAAAAGTGGCCCAAGTGTTTTGTTGTATACACTGGCTTTTACTTTGTTGGTATCAAGTCCCTGCCTATGAAGCAACAACCAGGCATTTATACCATCGGACAGTCTCAATGATTTACCTTCGTAAATAAGTTTTATTACTCTGGGCTTGTAGCCTTCAAGTATTTTCAGGTTCTTTTTTTCAGTTACTTCAAACCCATTGAGTCTACCTTCCGAATCGAATGTTTTTGTTTTTATAAAAGCGTGATTGGCTATCCAGCTTTTTTCTATAAACTGAGCGAATTCAAACTTGACTATTTGGTATATATTGTTATTTTTGATCAGAAAAATTGTTGTATTTCTCAATATTTTTTTTACCGGATCCAACTGCTCTACATACACAAAGGAGCTGTTATATTTGAAAAAAAGATCTTTTACTTTTCTTTCATTTTCAGATTTGTGCAAAATCACTCTGGCCTTGTCGCCTCCATAGGCAAAATCTGTTAACTGTAAAAATGTAAAAAACACATGTATGACCACTGCAACTGTAAATATTGGTACAAATACACTTTTCTTGCTATACCCAAAGGAAAAAAGAGCAATGAGGGTATTTTGCCTTATCATTGACATATGTGTCCATACCGCGGAAAATACGATAACAAGAGGATAAAAAAGAGCCAACATCTCCTGCCACTTATAAAATACATAAAGAATCTTTTGGTTTGCCGCCCCTTTCAACATACTCGCGTGCTGAAGATAGTCGATAAGAGAAACGGCCGCGCTAAGACCCAAGAGCAGAACAAAAAAATTCTTCAAATAGTGGCGCGCGATATAGTGAAAATATTTTTGAAGCATATACCATTTACCCATTCAAAGCATAAGTGTATTTCGATTTTACCATCTCAATTGGCATTTCCGGCATTCTAAGCGCCGCCTCAACAGTTTTTTCAATTATCCCTGGCAGCAAAAACTCTTCCGTTTCGGTAAAATTTGATAACACATACCCTGTCACCTCGTCTTTGTTTTCCGGCCTTCCTACACCCAGTCTGATTCTTGCATACTCTTTTCCCACAAAGGAGTCGATAGACTTCAGACCATTATGTCCTCCATGTCCTCCTCCAATTTTGAAGCGTATCGAACCAAATGGTATATCTATGTCATCATGAATTACGATTATTTTTTGTGTCGAGATTTTGTAGAAAGTGCTGACCGAGAAAACACTTTCGCCCGAATTGTTCATATAGGTAATGGGTTTCAAAAAAATTCTATTGCCACTTTTGAACAATATACTGTTCGATATTTTGGAGTTTAGCGCATGTGCCCCGGTCTCTTCCACCAACCTGTCAATTACCCTGAAGCCAATATTGTGACGGTTCTTTTCGTATGTCGGCCCAGGATTACCCAAACCGACATACAGTACCATGATACCTACCTGGCTTTAATCACGCCGCATACAGATACATCACCACGATCCATCAAGCGACAATTCTCGGGCACTTCGATATCTCTGACGAGAATGGAATCATCTTTATCGAGGTCTGTTACATCCAGAGTAAAGTTCGAGGGTATATCTTCAATTGCCCCTCTAACGCGCAGCCTTCTTTTGGTGATCACCAAAACGCCTTTATTTTTAAGCCCCTTTGGGGTTCCAACGGTTTTTACCGGGACAAGGTAGTCTGTAACCTGACCAGGTACGGCGATTCTTAAATCCACATGCACAATATCGCCCGTGACAGGATGAAGCTGATACTCCTGTATAACTACATTCAACTCTTTGTCTTCCAATTTTACGGGAAACGAAAGTGTTTTTTTGTTTCTGACTGTTCTAATAAAATCTCCCTGCTTAAACGCGGCGTGAATATTGTCTACCCCCTTGGCGTACAGGTTGGCAATCAGATAACCATCTCGTTTCAGCTTCTTCGCGTTGCTTTTGCCGATACTCTCTCTAATTATACCTTCCAGCATGTCAGTGTCCTTCATTTTGTAAATTAAGGCGTAATTATATATCTCTGTCCCTAAAACTATGTTGAAAAACAGATTTTTATGGAAACTCTACAAAAAAAGGAGGGTGGGAGAGAGGCTGTTCTCACTCCTCCTCTTCGTCTTTAAAATCGAATGCGTCCAGATTTTCGATATCTTTGGGCTCCTCATCTATTTCGACACTCCCACCTCTTCCTATTCCTTCCAGTCTCAACTTGAGGTCGGATGGGGATGATGAGTTCTCGAGTGCAGTCTCTTCGGAGATTATTCCCTGCTCCACCATCTGAAACAGATGCTGGTCGAATGTCTGCGATCCATATATATCATGTCCTTCGGCAATCGCGTCAGGTATCTCAAAATCCCTATTTTCAGCTATCAATTCAGATATACGGGCTGTATGTATCATAATCTCGACGGCCGCCCTTCTGCCTTCATCCAGCGTCCTTACCAGACGCTGGGATACAACCCCTTTCAACACAGAGGCCAGAGACAGCCTGATTCTGTTCTGCTCCTGCTCTGGAAACATTCCTATAACTCTGTTTATTGTCTCTTTGGCATCCAGCGTATGGAGTGTCGAAAAGACAAGATGCCCTGTGTTGGCAGCATGCAAAGCCAAATCTATAGTTTCAGTATCTCTCATTTCTCCAACAAGGATTACATCCGGGTCTTCGCGCAAAGCTGCAGGCAACGCATCTCTGAACGAGTTCGAATCCTGCCCGATACTCCTCTGGTTTATGAGACACTTTCTGTCTTTATGAACAAACTCTATGGGATCTTCTAGGGTGATAATGTGTTTACTGTATTTAGAATTTATTCTGTTGAGAATAGCCGCAAGCGTCGTGGATTTTCCACTTCCTGTCACACCTGTAACCAAAATCAGACCTCTTGGATAATCAGAAAATTCATTCAGCACAATGGGAAGTTTCAGCTCTTCAACAGTAGGTATCTTGGATGGTATCACCCTGAATACAGCGCTCAAACCATTCATTTGATAAAAGATATTGACCCTGAAACGATTGTTGTCATCGTAAAAATAGGTAAAGTCAACAGATTTTTCTTTTTTTAATCTCTCATATTGCTCTTCCGTCGTAATCGCACGGGCCGTTTCGTCTACCTCTTCGGCACTCATAAACTCTTTACCCATGATTTTCAATATGCCATTAATTCTGACTCTCACATTGGAGCCGGCTTTCAGGTGCAGATCGCTTCCGTTATTGGCAACCAGCGTTTTCAGATATAAATCAAGTCTCTCTTTCATTGCTCCTCCAATCTGGTCAGCATATCAGAAAATGAATTCCTGAAAGCTTCGAGTCCTTCCTGCATCAACTGCTGACACACTTCACTGAATATGATTCCGTTTTGTTCGAGTTTTTCAAAAAACTCATCTATTGTTTTGTCATCATATGGTAGCGTTGCTACCGGTGGTTCACCCTGGTCTAATAGTTCCAGCGCGGCAAGCGAAGCTGTATTTACGCTATGAGGGGCGTATAGCTGGCGTATATAATAATCATCGGGAAGAGATTCGTTTTTGACTCCGGTGCTCGCAAAAAGAGTACGAACACTCGGTGTGTGATTTCTTTCTATCATATTATATATTCTGGCCGCATTCATTATACCTGTTTTGGATACGGGAAGGCCGAGAGAATCAAGTCTATCGTCCAGCATTTGATCAAAACGACTTACGAATACGCTGATTACGGCCTCTATCCGCTCTCCACCACTGTTATCAAACTCCTCTATGCCCTCTTTCATGTAATTCAGACACATACGCGCCTGTTCGGGAGAAAACACCAGAGTGGCATTTACACATATTCCATCCCCCAGAAGAGATCTCATGGCAGAGTATCCCGCTTCAGTCGCGGGGATTTTTATCATTACATTTGGTTCGTCTATAGCCTTGAACAGCCTTCTGGCTTCCTCTATGGTCCCCTGTGTATTATGGGCAAGATAAGGATCCACTTCGATACTGATAAAACCTTCACTGCCCGCATCATAAACACCCCGTAGCGCAATCGCAGCATTTTTTATATCTCTGACGGCCAGTGACTCATATTTCTCTTTTGCGCTTTTGCCTTTCAGTTCCACAAGTTGATCGTCATATGCGGCAGAGTTGCTTATCGCGTTGGCAAAAATGGCCGGATTGCTCGTCGCTCCGTTGACCGCCCCTTTCTCTATCAGCTTGCCGAAACTGTTCTGAAGAAAATCTCGCTCTATAAAATCAAGCCATAGAGAAAAACCTTTATCGATATCGACCATCTTCATACTCCCATTTTATGTGCAACCAAGATCCCAAATCGCCCTCTTTTACAGTAGATTCTTCCAACTCTTCTATAAAAGAATCACGACTTACGGCCTCCGCTCCCATTCTCAACAAATGGCCTGTAACAACTTGGCAGTCTATAAAATCATAACTTCTTTCGCTTAAAACATCACTTAGGGCTTTTAAGGCTATTTTCGACATATTGGAGGTTATGGAAAACATAGATTCTCCAAAAAAAACACCCCCGATCGCCAAACCATACAAACCTCCCAATATCTCTGTGCCCATATACACCTCTACACTATGGGCGTATCCCATTTCATGTAACTTGCAATACGACTTGACAATTTCCGCATTTATCCATGTCCCCGCTCCTGTACTTCTTTTTACTGTAGAACACAAAGTAATCACTTTCTCGAAATTGGCATCGAAAACGACTCTGTAGTTTTTTTTTCTTAAAACCCTTCTGAACGATTTTGACATCCTGAGTTTCGAGGGTCTCAAGATAAGCCTGGGGTCAGGAGACCACCAAAGAACCGGATCGCCTTCGTTGTACCATGGAAACAAACTCTTTTTATACAAATCCAATATAAGATCCGGCTCCAGACGGCCACCCCATGCGACAAGACCATCTGCACCGGCTTGACGGGGATCTTCAAATAGAAACACAGGTCTTTTCGTAACAGGAGTATTTCGGGACATTCTGTCTCAATCTCTGTTTTCCAGGCTCCCATATCTGAATTGCATTTCATCATCTTTGACATACAAATAGACATTGCCACCTTTTTTGAGTTTTCCGAAAAGAATCTCATCTGTCAATTGAGTTTTAACAATCTTGTCAATTATACGAGAGATCTCTCTGGCTCCATAAAGTTTACCGTTACACATATCTACAATAAACTCCTTGGCGCTTTCAGAGAGCATCAATCTGACGGATTTATCCCGCAGGCGTTTATTGATCTCCTCTATTTCGAGATTGACAATAGAGATCAAGGTTTTTCTGTCAAGTGTCGAAAAGTTAACAATAGCGGTCAATCTGTTTCTAAATTCAGGAGACACAAAATCATTGACGGCGTTCGTGACTTTCGTGCTTTCGTCTTTCGCGAAACCCATAATGTTTCCGTCTTTTGTACCCAAATTGGATGTCATGATTAAAATCACATTTTTAAAATCGCTGACAGTTCCGTTGTTGTCAGTCAATTTCGCTCCATCCATTACCTGGAGAAGAATATTCATAATATCCGGATGGGCTTTTTCAACCTCATCCAGCAACAGAACACAATATGGATGTTTTTTAATACTTTCGGTCAGAAGGCCGCCCTGTTCGTAGCCAACATAACCAGGTGGCGCGCCGACCAGTCTGCTAACGGCATGCTTTTCCATATATTCGCTCATATCGAAACGCTCAAAATGGATGCCGAGCACCTCTGCCAGTCTCCGAGCCAAAGCTGTTTTCCCAACTCCGGAAGGACCGGTGAACAGAAAACTTCCTATAGGAGAGTTCTCTTTGTTTAATCCGGCATAAGCCCTTCTCACAGATTGTGCGACCAGATCTATGGCCTCTTGTTGTCCAAGTATCTTTTCTGACAATCTGTTTTCCAAATTTTTTAAATGGTCGTAATCTTCAATATCAGCGGAAAGATCGGGAATATTTAGAATCAAAGAGGATATTTGTGTTATCTCTTTTGCTCCCACCTTTTTACCATGGGCACCGTTTAGCATAAAATACGCTCCACTCTCATCGAGTATATCCATCGCTTTATCCGGCAAAAATTTGTCGTGCATGTACTTGACACTCAAATCTATAGCTTTTTTCAGAGCGTCATCGCTAAATACAATTTTATGAAAAGATTCATATTTATCCTGCACACCTTTTAAAATCTGAAATGTTTCATCTGGAGTAGGTTCTTTGACTTCGATTTTGGAGAACCTTCTGGAAAGAGCTTTGTCTTTATCGAAAAAATTCCTGTACTCCTGATGGGTGGTGGCGCCTATACACTTGATATCCCCTCTGGCCAATGCCGGTTTCAATAAATTGGAAGCATCCATACTTCCTCCCCCTGTACTTCCTGCTCCGACGAGAGTATGTATCTCATCTATGAAAATTATCGCTCCTTCGATCCCCTGCAGCTCTTCCAGGATGCCCTTTAGCCTTTTTTCAAAATCACCTCTGTATTTCGTCCCAGCCAGCAAAGAACCCATATCGATGGCATAAAGTTTCGTCTCTTTCAGCAGGTCGGGAACATCTCCATCGGAAATTTTCACCGCAAGCCCTTCGGCAATTGCGGTTTTTCCAACTCCAGGTTCGCCAACAAGCAAGGGATTGTTCTTTTTTCGACGGCATAATGTTCTCATGACTCTCGTTATCTCGTCATCTCTACCTATAATCGGATCGATTTTACCGCTTTTGGCAAAGGAAACAAGCTCTATCGTGTAGCTGTCGAGATTGGGGGTTTTGGACTCATCTTTTTCTGTTATCTCTTCAGTCGGATGAGAAATGATTTCCAAAATATCAATCTGTCTGATTCCAACTTTTTGGAGCAAATAGGAAGCGTAAGTGTTTTTTTGCTCGATGATGGCGGCAAGCATGTTGCCTACGGTAGCCTCTTTTTTTCCCGCTGCCTGTAAATGTGTCAACATCTTGTTGACTGTTTTTGAAAGTGTGACAGTTTCTATCGGTTCCGTTTCGTGCTTCATGACGGCAATATGGGTATTTATGTGGTTCATAATGTCATATCTTAGTCGCCCGATATCCGCACCGAGAGATAATAAAAGTTTGTTGCCGACCCTGTTAAACATTATGGCCAGAAAAACATGTTCAACTGTTAAATATTCGTGATGCTTCTGCTTCGCGTAATCTACCGCCCACGCGAAAACCTTGTTGAGTTCATCGCTTATCATCCGGTGCCCCTTTCATCATTCCGACTCTATAGTTGCCAGCAAAGGAAAATTATTCTCTCTTGCTATAGTTTTTACCTGTTCCGCTTTTGTCAGCGCGATCTCGTGTATATATACTCCGCAAATCGTTTTTCCGCTCTTGTGGATGGTCCACATCGCCTCCTCGGCCTTTTTTTGATCCATATGAAATATCAATTTCAATATCTGTACTACAAACTCCATTGTTGTATAATCATCGTTATGGAGTATTACTTTAAAAAGCTTCGGTTCCTCCAACTGAACATTGCCGGCTAACTCTTCTTCATGAAAAGCCACTCAATAACCCCTTTTGCTTATGAATGATTCTACATGATACAATTATACTGACGATCGGTATCCATACTGTAAATAAATTATACATTTTTCAGAAAGAAATACAAGTGAAAAGAGTTTTCATAACGGCAACCGGAACCGATATTGGAAAAACATTTGCCACCGCAAAGCTTATCGAACTATTTTCAAAAAAAGGGCTGAGGCCGGGTGTATACAAACCTGTTGAGACCGGAGTAAAAAAAATACCGCTGGACGCCAATTATCTTTTGAGTGTCTGTTCAAAATACAACAAACACTACAGTCGCCTGAAAACAGAAGATATCACTGCCTACCACTTCGAGCTCCCCGCCGCTCCTTATTGTGCCGACAATAAAGACTCTATAGATACAGGTAGAATACTGACAAAGCAGAAAGAGCTTGAGCAGATATGCGATATACTCCTGATAGAAGGAGCGGGAGGATTGATGGTGCCGATAAAA
>CAZYUW010000108.1:0-3614 GCA_964650685.1 uncultured Nitratifractor sp. | reverse complement strand
CGATATTGACACCCTCTTTGGATCTACCGGAATCCTTTATGATAGCCCTGGCAACCTCTATCTCCTTTTCCAGCTCTCCGGTAATGGAGACTCTGACGGTATCCCCTATCCCATCGAGCAGCAAAGAGCCTATGCCTATGGAGGATTTTACGGTAGCGTGAAACAGGGTACCGGCCTCGGTTACGCCAAGATGAAAGGGGTAGTCGTTGAGAGGCCTGAGCCTCCTGTAGGCCTCCACCGTCCTTTCGACATCGCTGGCTTTCATGGATATTTTGATATCGGTAAAGTCCAGATCCTCCAGAAACTTTATATTGTACTCCGCGCTGGCGACCATTCCATCCGCGGTAGCTCCATATCTATCTTCGAACTCTTTTTCGAGAGAGCCCGCGTTTACACCGATTCTGATCGGTATTGAACGCTCTTTGCACACTTTGACGATCTCCACGATGCGAGATTTCTCTCCTATATTGCCTGGATTGAACCTGATACAGTCCACCCACTTTGCCGCCTCCAGCGCCAGTTTGTAGTTGAAGTGTATATCGGCCACCAACGGAATGGACGATCTCTCCTTGATCTTTTTCAGAGCCTTTGCATCCTCCATCTCCGGTACGGCCAGTCTCACTATATCACAACCTGCAGCTTCCAGTCTCCCGATCTGCCTCATCGTGGCATCCACATCGGATGTATTGGAAAATGTCATAGACTGTACTGATATTGGCGAATCGCCACCTATGGCGACATCGCCTACATATATCTTTTTCGTAGGATACCGTTCTTTCATTTCAGATCCTCTGTCGAGTAAAACGATTAAATAGACTCAAAGCATACCCAAACAATCCATACCCGACTCTTAACCGGTCGCTACGAAAACTCTACTGGATCCATATCTATCTCTACTCCGTTCTCCCCGATTGAGTGCAGAGCCCTCAAAAGAGGCACCCTCTTTGGTGCCCTCAACAGTATAGAGTAGCGATATTTGCCCGCGATCTTTTCTATCGGCGCACGACCCTTGCCTACAATCTCTATATCGGAGTACTTTTCCAGAATAGTAACAACTCGCTTCATCTTTTCCGATGCCTTGCGATCCGATCTGTCGGATATGAGTATTCTGGCCAGAGATCTGTAGGGAGGGTACAAATCCTTCGCGAAATCTTTTTCCGCCTGCAAAAACTTTTCGTAATCGTCCATATAGTTTCGAAAATACTCTTCGTTGGCACTCTGTACTATAACCTCAGCCTCTTTGCTTCTGCCACTCCGACCCGCTATCTGATAAAAGAGGCTAACCGCCCTCTCGGCAGCTCTGTAATCAGACAATCCCAAGATATAGTCGAGTCCGGTTATTATACTGAGTGTAATATTGGGATAGTCGTGTCCTTTACTGAGCATCTGGGTACCGACTATGATATCGCACTCCCCTTCTTCCACTCTTTTGAGCGCTTTTTCAAGTTTGCCCGCCGTACTTATGGCATCCCTGTCGAACTGTTCCACTCTCGCTTCCGGAATATGCTCTTTTATCGTATCTATAACCTCTCTTGTACCTATCCTTCCGCTTTTGAGCGGAGAGTGGCCACATGCGGAACAACTTTCTGTGATGGGTTCGGTATAGTTGCAGTAGTGGCATTTCAGGTATCGATCATGCCTGTGCAGGCTCATCCCTACCGAGCAATAGGGGCATCTATGTGTCTCTCCGCACGATTCGCACCACAGATATTTGAAGTTGGCTCTGGTTGGAACAAAAAGAAGGGTCTGCTCCTTCTTTTTGAAATTCCTCTCTATCGCCTCAAGTAATTCGGGAGTCAGCGTATCCCCTCCAACGAAACGATAGTGTTTTTTCGTCTCTATATATGGCCTCTTGAGTCTCACCACTTTGTATTTCATATAGCTCGACAACGAGGGAGTGGCGCTCGCCAGACACACTTTGGCTCCCAGCATCCGACCTATATATACTGCCAGATCTCTCGCGTGATATCTGGGTCTACTCATGGATTTGTAACTGTCGTCATGCTCTTCATCGACAATTATCAATCCCAGATTTTTCAGAGGCGCGAAAAGTGCGGATCTCGCTCCGGCAACGACTTTCACCGTTCCGTTTTCGATCCTTTCGAGTATCTCTTCTTTGCGCTTTTTGCTCAATTTGGAGTGCCATATCTCGACACAGTCACCGAAGTATCTTTTCAATCTTTTTTCCATTTGGGGAGTGAGAGATATTTCGGGCATGAGCAAAATGGAGCTTTTGCCGCTCTCTAGTGTTTGAGCGATAGCGGTTATATATATTTCTGTTTTGCCCGATCCGGTTACGCCATAGAGCAAAGAGCACTCTTCGCTCCATATCGCATTATATGCCTTTTGCTGATCGTCACTGAGCACAGGCATATCAAAATGTTTTTCCGACTTCGGGGATACAGGATCGGCTTCATTCCTGCTGTATGGAATGAAAAGCCCCAGAGCCTCTCCTATCGAAGCGAAATAGTACTCCGATACGAAAGAAGCGACATCGAGATGCCACTTGGGATGATACTCATCTCTGACCGACTCTATCTCCAGCGTTTCAAATACAGGTCGCTCTGTCTCTTTTAAAACTACAGCTTTTTTCGTTTTGGATCTTAGAGGCACATCTACCACTGCACCTCTATCTATCATTTTCTGCGCGTGATATGTCAGTGGGCGCAGGCTGGAGCCTCTGATGGCTACTTCATAGTAACGCTTCAACTATAAAGGGCTCTACTCCAGTTCTGAACAGCCACCGTTGGTCTTGTCGACAAATCTGTTGTTTTCCAGTTTGAATGTACAGTCGCCATTTACACCCTTGTAGGTGTATGTCACACCATCGCTCGTTGTCCAGCATCCTTTTTTTTGACAACTTTTCAGGTCGTATTCCAAAACCTGATGACCATTTGCGTCGTCAAAAGTACTGAAAGCGCCCCCGTTACCATTTAATTTGGCTATATCGGTATGCACCCCTCTGAGTATTCTTTTTTGTCTTTCCGAAGCTATTGAGTTTCTAACCGCCGAAAGAGTCGTTCTGGCTTTTGTTATGATAGCATCATCCCTTGTAGCTGCTAATTTCGGTATAGCTATTGCCGACAATATACCTATAATCACTATAACAAATACCAATTCCATCATTGTAAACGCTTTTTTCATCTCTCCTCTCCATTCACTTCACTTGGGGATAATACAGCCATCCCGTTTTTTCTCCTCTTCTGCCTCCGGACACATTTGCGCAGAGATACCTATTATAACATAATTTTTAAAGTTAATGAATCTGCCGAGGAGGAGAGTATACCAACATGGTATCCACCTCAAGTACCAGAAGATACTCAAACAGGCAGGTATAATTTATCCAGGACTTCCAAAACATAAAAAGGATAAAAACTATAGCATTTTAACATATCCAAGAGAGAAGCAAACAGATGCTCAAAGAGCCTGTGCTCAAGGCTATTCTCAGCATAGGATCGATAGAGTGTTGGACATATCACAACCTGCGGTGAGCACAGGACAATAAAGAGGAGAAAAAGTGAGGCATCAGCATCACCTGACCCCTAAATCTAAATTAATAGCCATCATTGGTCAGACGGCATCGGGAAAAAGCTCTCTTGCCATTGAAATAGCCA
>CAZYUW010000107.1:0-4262 GCA_964650685.1 uncultured Nitratifractor sp. | reverse complement strand
TGACGGGCATCGATTATTCTGTCTTGGGATCCGAGAAACACCTCTACAACAACCCCTCTGGAGATCAAGCGGGAGATCTTCTCCGGATCCCACCGATACTCCAGCAGATATCTCAACTCATCCGAGCTTCCGTCAGAGAGCATGGGCCTTAGATCCAGATTCGAAGGATACGCGCAGTTTTTCAAAAAAACGGAACTGTAGGTATCCGCACTCCTGTTCCAGGCCGAAATCTGTCTGTCCGCAAACTCTTTGTCCGTGCTGTGAAAAAAAGCAGGCGAGAGTAGAATGAGTCTATCGACTCTTCTTTTTTGCTCTATCGCAAACTCCAGAGCCTTTATCGCGCCCATGCTGAAACCCGCGGCAATACACTCGCCTTTTACAAGTAGATTTTCAAAAAGAGTCTCTTCGCCTTTCATCAGAAAACCGTTAAAATAGTTCACGCAATATCCTTCTACACTCCTCCTCGGTGATATTTTCGTGAGCGAGCAGATGCTCCTCTATCGAGACTCTCGCGTTTTCGAGCTTTTTGAGCATCTGTATCACATCGCTGTAACAAGACCTGAGTATTTTATCCTTCTCGTCCGGATCGGGTGTTATCTCTTCGCCCATGGCATAGATATCGAGAATCCTCTCGGCTATCTCTCTGGCCCTGGATATATCCTCGGAACAGTTGCTGTACCTCTCCTCGAACTTCAACCACGTAGCGGCGCTTCCGGCCAGATAGACCTTGATCATCTTCATAAATTCACTTTTGGATGTTATCTCTCTCTCGGTCTCTCTCATTCTGGTAGTGACGATACCGATCTTTTCGAAAGGTATATCCAGCCAGGTGGCTGTCAGTGCCTTGCCCGACTGATAGACAGCCTGGATCCCTCTCTCCTCTTCGCTGAAGCTGATGATTTTTCTCTTGCCGGATATAACCTTCTCTCTGACGGCTTCGATATCCTCCTTCTCTATTTTCTTGTGTCCTTTTCTGACGGCGAAAAGCGCGGCTTCGTTGACCAGTGTCGAAAGTGCCGCCGCGCTGAACCCGACAGTCGTACGCGCTAGTTCTCCTATATCGAGATCGTGGGGTTTGTTTTTGAGGTACATGGAGAGTATCTCTTTTCTATCCCGCATATCAGGCAGTGGTATATGTATGCGCCTGTCGAATCTGCCTGGTCTGAGCAGAGCTTCGTCGAGCATCTCTATCCTGTTGGTCGCGGCCATCACTATTATCCCGCTGTTGCTCCTGAAGCCGTCCATTTCCGTCAAAAGCTGATTTAGGGTCGCCTCTCTCTCGTCGTTACGCATCCCTCCCCTGCTCTTGCCGGCCGCGTCTATCTCGTCTATGAAGATAATACTCGGAGCCATCTTCTTGGCGGCCTGAAAAAGCGCATGAACTCTTTTGGCTCCCATGCCGACATATATCTCTACGAAGTTGGCTCCACTCTGGTAAAAAAATGGAACACCCGCCTCCCCGGCTACAGCTTTGGCGATATAGGTTTTGCCTACACCGGGAGGACCGACCAGTAAAACTCCTTTTGGAAGCCTCAGATCGAGTTTTCTGTATTTGGCCGGATTGTTCAAAAAATCTATTATCTCCGCCAACTCCTCCTTGGCCTCTTCGATCCCAGCCACATCGTCGAAAGATACTGTAGATTTTATCGGGACGACACTCTGGCTTTCCGGCTCCCGCGCAAGAGAAACCCCACCGATCGGAACGGATCGGCCACCTTCTATCGTCGATATTTTTCTGATATAGAGATAGAGCAACAGCAAAAGAGCTACGCTCATAACAACTGTCAAAACGATCAATATCCCGGTAGATCCACCTTCGTAAATCTCTATAGGATAGTCTCTGGCCAGCTTTTTCATATCTACACCGCTGCTTGGCAGTCTATATTTCATTTTGGAAGTGGATACATATATCCACGGAGCCTTATGAACGACTCTGGTTATCAGCTTTTTGTCCATCAATACTTCGAGTTGCTGTGAGCTGATACTTCTGACATTTTCACCACGCAGGAGCAGGTAGAAAACAATCAGGAGCAGAGCGATAGCCAGTGACGCAATGATCCTGGAATTCTTGGACTTAAATGACGGCATAGTTAGCTTCATTTCTCACCTCCGCTTCCTTGATCTCTATCCATTTTCCTTTTATCTCTTTGTCCGATTTTAGATAGATTCTGTTGTAGTATTGGTCGAGACCGGAGTATCGACCATCTTTTTCGCTTTCGATGAGTACTTCCAGGTCGTGACGATGGGCAAGGCGAAACTCACGATTCTTTTGTCTGATGATACTCATGATCTCGGAGCGCCTGGCCTTGCAGATCTCTCCTCCTGTCTCTCCAGTCATTTTTGCCGAAGCGGTACCGTCTCTCCTGGAGTAGGTAAAGACATGTATATGGGTCAAAGGAAGTCTCTCGATCCTCTCTATCGCTTCAGCCCATATCTCGTTACTCTCTCCCGGATGACCGACGATGAAGTCCGTACCGATGGCGCACCCCGCATCCGACAACCTCTGCAGCAGCTTCTCATCCCCGGCAAAGTCGTTTCGTCTGTTCATTATCCCGAGCATCTCGTCACTTGTGTGCTGCAGTGCCACATGCAGATGTTTGGCCATCCATGGCTCACCGAGAAGTTCGATCATCTCATCATCTACCTGGATCGGCTCCAAAGAGCCCAGACGGATACGCCTGACACCTTCGATAGCGGAGAGCCTTTTGAGCAGTTTGGGTATGGAGCTGCCGTTGTCTTTACCATAGCTGCCCACATTTGTGCCGGTAAGAATAAACTCTTCGAAACCATTCTCGGCCAATATTTGGACCTGCTCCGCTATCCTCGTTTCGTCGAGGCTTCTGGCTCTACCTCTGACCAGAGGTATGATACAGTAGCTGCACTCGAAATCGCACCCCTCCTGTACTTTGACAAAAGCGCGGCTGCGACCGGAAAAACTCTCGATTATCGTGGAGTCGATATGCTCCAGATTTCCTGTTTCAAAAAAAGCTTTGTCACGCTGGAGCAGCGCGTCTATTTTTTCTCTCTCCGAGTGGCCCATCACGCCAAATACGGCTCCGCTGTCGAATAGCTCCCTGCCTCTGGAGTGGGCGCCGCATCCGGCAAGTATCACTTTGACTCCCGGATTTCTTCTTTTGATGGAGTTGATATAGTTTCTTACCGATGAATCGGCACCATTGGTGACGGTACACGAATTGACCACGACGATATCCGAGTCGTTTTCGTTTTCGGAGTATTCGAAATCGCGCAGAGCGCTCCTCATGATCTGAGTATCGAACTGGTTTGTTCTGCATCCAAATGTCTTGAAGAAAACGCGCTTAGACCCCATCTGTATCCTTTTGCGAATCGGGATCCGGCAGTGCGCGTTTAACGGAAGCCGAAGCATTTTTGCTCAGATACAACAACTGTGTGGGGTATGCCAGCGTGATATCCTCTTCGGCCTGAAGCCTGACAAGTATCTCGTAGGAGATCGTACTCCTCAAAGTCAGCGTGGCGAACGCGTTGGTCAGATACCAGGCGCTTATCTTTACGCCGTAGTCTTCGATAAATGAGTATATTCTGGGTTCGACATTGGTATTTTTCAGATGATAGTTGCTTCTGAGTTTGTTCAACTGCTTTCTGGTGATCTCGGTATAACCTTTGGAGTACTTTTTGGTTATCTCTTTGGCTATATTGACTGCCTTGGAGACATTGGAGTCGAATGTGATCGTGAAATCTATCCCGTCCCAGACCGTTTTGAGTCCCGAATGGGAGTAGTTGGCTATCATGTCGGTAAATATATAGTTGTTGGGGATAAATATGATACGCCCCGTACGCCTGTTGTACATATACGATGTCAAGGTGACATCCTCCTGCATCGTCATGCGAAGCAGAGAAATATCCACTATATCCCCCACATATTGCACGCCGTCTCTGACAAACTTCACCCTGTCTCCGACATGCACACTGCCTCCCAGCACTATGACGAACCATCCCATCAGTGACATGAACCAGTCTTTCATCGCGATGGCGATACCGGCGGAAGCGAAACCGAGTATCGTGACAAGGTAGTTGACATTTTCGATATAGGCAAAAAGAAGAGTAAGCACCATGATCGCTATGAAAAGCAGATTGGTAACTTTGTTGATGATATAGAAGCTCTCCTTGTCGGACATATATTTACGAACGAGATGTTTGAATATCAAAAAGAGGATTTAATTTATTTTAATGTTTCTGACTGACATGATTTCAACGTTTGGGTCTACGGAATCTCAAAAAGAGGA
>CAZYUW010000106.1:0-3592 GCA_964650685.1 uncultured Nitratifractor sp. | reverse complement strand
ACCGACCAGTCTGCCGGAAGCCAGACAAAGCCGAATTCAGTTTGTCGGAAAAAAGGTCGAAAGGCGGAAGGGAAGGTTTCGTCTCCCTCTGCCGGATTCCCCACATGGGTTCGGGAAAGTGGCTGTCGTCCCTGAAACGGGCCATGATGTGCCAGTGAACGAGTGGCAGATAGTTTCCGAAAGAGGCAATATTGATCTTTTTCGGATGGTAATAGTCAAGCATGGTGCATTCTATGATATAAAGGATGTCGCATATTTCATGCCGGAGCACGCGGGAAAGATCCGACATCTCTTTGTGATTTTTCGTTGGATGCAGGATCAGCCAGGGAATATCACTTTCATGCCTCTCGATGTAAAACCGTTCGGACTCCCATATTTTTTCGTTTGATACCGACATTTCATGTTCTCCTTCCCTCCGACCTATGTGCGGCATGATATAATACCACTTTCCGAATGTGCAGAGTGGGCCGGCGGTAAAATCCATGTTGTATAAAAGGATATTGTAATGGCAAGTATCTGGGTAGACTATCTGGAAAGAGATTTTCTGAAAAACGGCTTCCGTGAGATGGTGGACAGCGGATTGGTCAGCGGAATCACCTCCAATCCGGCCATATTTTCCAAAGCCATTGTAAACAGCGATTCCTACAAAGAGTCTATCGGGATGCTTGGTTCGCGTTCGCCGGAAGAGATATACGAATCTCTGGCGGTGGAAGATATTCGTACCGCGTGTGATATTCTGAGCGATCTGTATGATGAGGGAGAAGACGGATTTGCGAGTATTGAAGTGGATCCAAGACTGGCCAATGATCATCGTGCCACGATCGACGAGGCTATGCGCCTGGCAGATCGTATCGAACGGGAAAATCTGATGATCAAAATTCCTGCCACAGAAGCCGGATACAAGGCGATGGAAGATCTAGCCCGACGCGGTCTGAATATCAACGCGACGCTGGTATTTTCTCCCAATCAGGCCGCTAGATGTGCCGAGGCGCTCAGCCATCTGCAGAGAAGCAGGGAAGGTGTCATCAGCGTATTCGTAAGCCGTTTCGACAGGGAGCTTAATCCACTTCTGGCTTCCGCCCATCTGAGCAAAGACAGGGTCGGGTTTTTCAATGCGATAAAAATATATAATCAGATTGCGGAAAAACGTCTGCCCAATGTCAGGGTACTTTTCGCTTCTACCGGGGTAAAACAGCCGTGGCTTGAAGCAGATTATTATGTAGAGCAGCTGAATCTCCCAAATTCGGTCCTGACCCTGCCCCTTGAAGTTCTGGATGTCGTCAGGGATAAGGAATTACAGCCGTCATTCGAATTTCAGACCAAACATATTGACGCTTTTTTGAGTTATCTCACCCCTCTCAACATCAGCATGCAGGCTACTTATGAGAAATTGATGAAAGAAGGCCTGAAAGCTTTCGAGGACTCTTTCACCGATCTGTTGGAATCACTCGGGAATGCAGAAGGGAAGGAATAGGCATTTTTCAGTCCGAATAGACCCCCTCGGACATGTCAAAGTCATATTCAGGTTCCATGGCCGGAATCGTGGACAGTGAATTCGGGTCCACTTCCGCACCTTTGAGGTCGTATTCGTCACCCTGATAGAATGTCTGTTCTTTGGCAAATTTTTTCTCTTTTTCCATCTGTTTTTTGATCTGTTCTTCTATTCTCGATTTTTCGCTGCTCAGATTTTGCTCTTTTGTACTCTTGTCAACGGTACTTGTATTGGTTTCGGCCGCAGAGAGCATCATGCCCATCGCAAATATGGAAATCAGAATATTTTTCATTTTCCTCCCCTTTTCAATCATTGTAGAAAGTAATAAGAATTATATCAAAAGATAATATGTATGGAAAATGTCCATTCCGGACAAAGAGATTCACCGGGAAAAACCCAAAATCCTATTCGGCGAATATCGAGCCTTTCCCGAAGCGCAGCGACTGTATCTGTCGGGCTCCTGAATTTGCCGAGTCGCCGTCCGGGCATCCTATCCGGCCAAACCTGCCAGCTCTCCTTTTATCTTCTCCAGTTTCTGCTCCGCGTCGGCGAGGGCTTTCTGTTTTGCTCCACTACCGCTTTGGGAGCGTTGGCTACGAACTTTTCGTTCTTCAGCATGCCGCCTATCTTCATTATCTCTTTTTCGAGTTTCTCTCTCTGCTTTTGGAGTTTGGCGATGATGGGGGTCATATCTATATCCGCCGTGGATATGTAGCTCTCGAGATGGTCGCTCACATCGGTTACGGCCGGATCGGGTTTTGGCGATCCCTTTTTCTACGGCTTTGGCCTTATCGTACTCGTAGCTGAAGCTGATATGTAACGGTAGATGTTTGATGGCACAGCTCAGACGCTTGGAAGAATTTCGCTGTGGCGACCCTGTCCTCGTACTCGTATTATAGTATGGCATGAAAAAGCGGATATGCCGTTTGATCCGCATTAAACACTTCCCTTTCGGCTTATCGTATGGCAGGCTTTATCCTTCTCGGTTCTCCCTGTCAAAGATATAAGCGTACATCGGCACATAGATCAGCGTCAGCAGCGTACCGATCAGTAGCCCCCCGATGGCGACATCGGCAAGCGGTGAGAGACGCTCCAATCCCACAGCGGTTTCCATGGCGATGGGGATCATCCCTGCAATGGTCGCAAACGCGGTCATCATCACCGGTCTGAAACGTACAGTCACACTGTCAAGCGCACTTTGAAAGTTGCTTCCTCCTTTGGCTTTATTCATCTGATAAAAGTCAATAAGCAAAATTGCATTTTTGATGATGATCCCAAAGAGCAGCAGGATCCCCAGCAGGCTCGGCATGCAGCTTGGCTTGTCAAACAGCAGCATTCCCCAGCTTGCCCCGATCATTGAAAGCGGCAAGACCAGTATCATGATGATCGCAAGACGAACGGAACGGTAGATGGCGATAAGCGCCATTAAAAGAATCAGTATGCCAAGGCCGATAGCCTTTGCCATACGTTTGAAACTGTCGTCTATTTGCGCTTGATCACCGGTCTGCGTCATGACGACCCCGTTTTTGTCCACATGGGCGAGTGTTTTGAGGGTATCGTCGGTCAGGTGGGTGACCGGACGTTTGGCGCGGTATCCGTTCACATCGATACTGTAGAGCATCTTGTCTCGCTCTATTTTGGCAAAGGTCAGTGCTTTTCTGATCGAAGCGATCTGTGAGAGCGGTATCTCCCCGAACTGTGTATGGATAGGCAGCAGTTTGAGCGTTTCCAGGTTCTTCGTGAAACGGTCTTTGAGGTAAATGCGCACAAGCTGCGTATTCATCGACTCGAGGTTGGCGTTGAGCGAGGCCACCTGTCCCTTGATCGGGATCTGCATGGCGATCTGCAACGGCGTGATCCCGTAGCGCAGTGCCTTGTTGCGATCGATATCGATCACATATTCGCCAAAATCCCTGCTCCAACTGGTGGAAACCGAAGTAAGGCCTTTGACCGTCCGCATCGCGTCGGCAACTGTTTTGGCATGCGTGTCCAATCCCTCGATTTGCGGTGAATAGATGCGTGTATCGACCGTGGCTTTGATGGAGGAGAGTGCCGTAGCACCGAAGTCGAAGACATCGTTACGCTTCAGCCCTTCGATCT
>CAZYUW010000105.1:0-6320 GCA_964650685.1 uncultured Nitratifractor sp. | reverse complement strand
AAGTGGGCCGACAAGCTCAAAGAGCACAATACCAGAATATATGTCAGAAGAGGAGGCCCCAACTACGAAAAGGGGCTTAAAGATATCAAAGAGGCTGCCGAAAGACTCGGTCTGAATATGGAGGTTTACGGTCCCGAGACTCATGTAACCGATATAGTCCGCATGGCAATAGAAGCGAAATAAGGTAGGAGAGGAAGATAATGAGCAGACTTTTTACTAAAGATACACAGGCGATTTTCTGGAACAACAACAAAAGCGCGATACAGAGAATGCTCGATTACGATTATGTAATCGGCAGAGAGACCCCCTCCGTAGCCGCTATCGTGGCTCCTACGAGCAGCGCCAAGTTCGAAAAGTTTTTCTGGGGACCGGATGAGATAATGGTGGATGTATTCCGCACTACGGCGGAAGCCGCCGCCGCGCATCCAAACGCGGATGTACTGCTCAATTTCGCGTCCTTCAGAACCGCGTACGATGTGACTATGGAGGCCATAGCGATAGAGGGGCAGTTCAGAGTGATCATGGTTACGGCCGAGGGTATCCCCGAGAGGCTCGCCAGAAAGATGAATCAGGCGGCCAGAGACGCTGGCGTGACCGTAATAGGACCCGCAACAGTGGGTGCGATAGCTCCGGGAGCATTCAAGATAGCCAATATCGGCGGAACGATAGAGAATATCGTCAACTCCAAGCTTCACAGAGCGGGAAGCGCCGGTCTTGTAACGCGTTCCGGAGGTCTTTTCAACGAGCTGTGTAACATCATATCCCTCAACGCCGACGGCATAGCCGAAGGTGTGGCGATAGGCGGTGACAGATTCGTAGGTTCGGTATTTATCGACAACCTCCTCAGAATGGAGAGCAACCCCGATGTCAAATATATGATTCTCCTCGGAGAGGTGGGCGGTACCGAAGAGTACAAGGTGATAGAGGCTGTCAAGAGCGGCAAGATAACCAAGCCTATCATAGCCTGGTGTATCGGTACTATCGCCAAGCACTTCAGCAGCGGCGTGCAGTTCGGACACGCGGGAGCCTCCGCCAATGCCGAAGCCGAAACAGCCGAAGCCAAAAATAGAGCTATGGCGGAAGCGGGCATACATGTACCCGAAAGTTTCAACGACCTGCCAAGAGTCATCAACGAAGTCTATACCAAGCTCTACAACGAGGGTACCATCCTCGAAATCGACGAGCCCGAAGTGCGAAGCATCCCAAAAGTCAGAAGACCCAAGCAGTTCATCTGTACCATCAGCGACGACAGAGGCGAAGAAGCTACATATGCCGGCTTCCCCATCAGCTCGGTTGCCACTCCCGACACGGGCAAGAGCATCGGCGATGTCGTAGCACTTCTGTGGTTCAAGAAGGTGTATCCAAAGTGGGCTACCGATTTTATAGAGACTGTTATGAAGACCGTAGCGGATCACGGTCCCGCCGTATCTGGCGCACACAATGCCAAGGTGACAGCCAGGGCCGGAAAAAGTGTCGTGGAGGCTCTTGTTACAGGTCTGCTTACTATCGGTCCCAGATTCGGCGGAGCGATAGACGGTGCCGCGAAGTACTTCAAATATGCCAACGACAACGATATGAGTCCCGCGGAGTTTCTCGCGTATATGAAAAAGCAGGGTATTCCTATTCCGGGAATCGGACACAGGATAAAATCGCTCCGCAATCCGGATCTGAGAGTCGAGGGGCTCAAGAAGTACGCCGCAGAATACTTTCCGGCTACCCCACTTTTGGATTACGCTTTGACCGTAGAGCAGTTGACCACCTCCAAAAAAGACAATCTGATCCTCAATGTGGACGGAACCATAGGTATTCTGATGGTAGATATGTGGAGAGCTCTGGGTTATGACGAGAAGGAGATAGACGAATTTATCGAAAGCGGAACCCTTAATGCATTCTTCATTGTTGGAAGATCTATCGGTTTTATCGGCCACATACTCGACGAGAAGAGGCTCGCTATGCCTATGTATAGGCATCCGATGGACGATATTCTCTACGATGTCAAAAAAGCCGAAGAGATCTGAGACATTCTCACGGTAGGTTTAAATCCGCAGATTTGCAGAGTTTTTCTTTCGGAGTATTCTCCGGAGAGACTCTGTCGCTTCTTCATGGCAAGACTTTGTTTATACTCTGTCCAGTTTCGGCATCTCGGTTATGTCAACGGATATCGTGTTTGTGAGGTATCGTATTGAGAAAAGTCTTGATAATATGCACCGGAAACAGCTGTCGTTCCATCATGGCCGAAGCGCTGATAAACAGTCGTCTTTCAGGCAAAGGCATAAAGGCTTTCAGCGCCGGCAGCGATCCGACAGGCAGGGTCGATTCCAGCGCAAAGAGACTTTTGATGGAAAAAGGCGCATGGAAAGAGGAGTATCATTCAAAATCGCTCACGGAGATATCCGAAGAAGCTCCTTTCGATCTGATAATCACGGTTTGTGACAACGCGGCGAAAAATTGCCCGGTACCCATGGTTGAAGGCAGGTCGATTCATCTCCCTTTCGAAGATCCTGCAGGTAAGGAGTATCGGGTTTTTGAAGAGACGCTCTTGCAGATTGGCAACAGGCTGATTCCTCTCGTGGAACACGAGCTGCTATCGTGAGTCTTTGGAAAATATTTCGGGCGCGAACGCTTTGGCGCCCACAATAACAGTATCGCCTACACTCAATGTCGAAGCTTCGTTGCTGTCCAGCACTATTTCCACTATCTGCTGACCGATAGCCACTATACCTATATATACGACATCTCTTTTGATTATATCCAGCAGTTCGCCTCTGAATGAGAACTTCTGGCTTCCTGAAGTATGCAGAAAGTGTTCAAGGGGCCTGGAGTCGTTCACTATCCTGCCGTGATCTATTTTCAAAACTCTGTCCGCAAGTTTGTATATTTCTCCAGGATCGTGACTGACCATGACCGTTGTCGTGGCGAATTCGTCATGCAGGTTGAGTATATCGTGCTGGAGTCTTGATCGTGTGGCCGGATCCAGCGCGGAGAGGGGCTCATCCATCAGTAGAAGTTTTGGCCTGCCCATGAAGGCTCTGCATAGTGCTACGCGCTGTTTCTGCCCACCGCTGAGGGTAGAAGGAGATCTTCCGGAGAGATCTGACATGGATGTCATCTCCAACAGTCTGTAAGCTAGCTTAATATCGTTGTTTACGAATAACAGATTTTTCAATACACTCATGTTTTCGAAAAGCGCATAATCCTGAAAAACGAATCCTATGTTTCGTTCCCGTGGAGGCATGGAGTATCCTGGAGAGAGCCATTTTATGCCATTTGCCACTATCTCTCCATCAGCGCTTTCAAGTCCAGCCAATATTCTAAGAAGCGTTGTTTTTCCACTGCCGCTCTCTCCCGACAAAGCCACGAATTCACGCTTTTTCAGCTCGATAGAGACAGATAGATCGAAGTTTTTGTCGGATCCGGCGAGGGTTTTGGATATATCGATAGAGAGCATTAAGCTATCCCCATATTGCGTCTATATTTGCGATTGAACAGATATACCCCCAGCAGCACGATAAAACTCACTCCAATCATAATAGCACTATATATATGCGCAGTGCCGTAATCCATGGTTTCCACCATTTCGTATATGGCTACCGAGGCCACTTTGGTCTCTTCGGGTATGGAGCCCCCGACCATCAGTACCACTCCAAACTCTCCTACTGTATGGGCAAATGTGATGATAACCGCGGTCATAATGGACGGTTTAATATTTGGCAGCGCTACGCGCACCAGTGTCTGGAGAGCAGTTTTGCCGGCGACATATGAGGCCTCTATCATGCTTTTTCCGAGACTTTCGAAACCACTTTGGAGAGGCTGCACCATAAAAGGGAAAGAGTACAGGCAGCTCGCTATGACCAGGCCGGTGAAATTGAAGACGAGCTTGGTATCCAGATATTCCTCGAAAAAGGAGCCGATTGGTGAATTTGGAGACAGTGCCCAGAGAATATAAAACCCCAGTACGGAAGGGGGTAGAACTATCGGCAGAGAGACCAGCGCTTCCACAAAAGGTTTCATGCGAGTTTTTGTGGTGCTCAACCACCACGCTATCGGGATAGCCAGACAGAATAGAATCAGGGTCGTTACCAGAGCGAGTTTCAAAGAGAGTGCGAATGGTGTCCAGCTCAAAGTATTCATGAGATCGTCCTGTGCACGAAAAGTTCGCTGGCTTGGAAGATCGCGAAAAGATTGTCTTCCTTCTCGAGAGAGAGTTTCATCAATGAATTCACAGGCAAGATAGCTTCGAGCTCCAGGCCTTTGAAGTCCAGTTTCAGTATAGAAACGATTCTGCCGATCTCCATATCGACGAGAGTCACCGGTATGATGTTCGATACGGCGATCTGCCTTGGAGCCTCACAAGCTATCGTTATATGGGTCGATTTTATACCCAGCTCCACCTTCGCGCCCCTGTCCAGTCCTGCTGGAGGTTCCAGGCCCAGCATGGTCAAAACCGTATCACGAGCTTCGAACACAATAGAGGATATACCTTCGAAGTGATCGACCGATAGTACTGTGGCAGGTATCGTGTTCATGGGATCATATACCCGTAGCGCGTAAATATTTTTTTGGCTTTTTCGCTCAGTATAAAATCGTAGAACGCTCTATAGTCGGGATCCTTTTCGCCATATTTGAGCAGCAGTATTCCCTGATCGATTGCCTTGTAGAGTGATCCGTTCACATCCGTCCAGTTTACCTCTTTTTTGTACGAAGACATTTTTGGACTATATAGAGAAGATTTTGCCACTATACCTATATCTGCGGCTGTTACGGTGTAGGCCACCGTCTGAGAAACACTCTCGGCAAAAACCAGTTTTTTCTTTATCTTTTCATATATATCGCTTTTTTTTAGAGCCTGAAACGCGGCTTTGCCATAGGGGGCCGTCTTTGGATTGGGTATGGCGATGCGGCGTATGTCTGATTCTGAGAATATGTCGAATTTTTTGGACATATCCCGTTTTTTCGTACTCAAAATCGCCAGGGCTCCTCTTGCGTATGTTTTTGGCTTTTCGGCTCCCAAGCCTTCATCGTATAGCCTCTCCGGATAAGCCGTGTCGGCCGACATGAATACCCCATATGGAGCGCCATTTTTTATCTGCGCGCTTAGTTTTCCGCTGCTTCCCAGTATCTCGCGTACCTGGATTCCGGGATGATTTTTTTCAAACTCTCTTTTGAGTTCATCTATCGCGTAACTCACATTCGCCGCTACTGCCACCGTAATCTCTTTCGGATGCAGATTGACGCAGAGTATCAGCACAAGGAGTATCTTTTTCATGAAATTTCACCTTTGTGGTAAAGTTTTCTCGGCATGGTAGTCCTTTAATATGGCATTTTGGATCAATACGCGCCTATCATTATATCTTCGGCTCTACAAAAGGCAGTGACGCTCGAGCCGATATCAAGATTCAGCTTCAGCAAAGTCGAAGATCTCATTTGAGAGCATAGCTTGATGCCTCCTTCTATTGCCACGATTACATCGTTATATGTCTCTCCGTGTTCTATTTTTTCCACCTTTCCTTGAAATCTATTCGCAATTTTTGCATCGATATTCGTGTTTTCGTTTGAAAGCATCAGCGAGTTTGCCTTGAATAGTGCGAATACTTTCGAGCCTTTTTCTATACCCAGTTTTTTCAGTGAATTTTTCGTTATGGTGGCCATGAGGTTCTGGCCGCCTTCGAGGGCAATGACTATATCGCTGCTCATATCTCCGTTTTCTATGGATACTATATTGCCAGACAACTGATTGCGGGCGCTCAGTGGCAGAGATATGGGGTCAGCCAGTCGCAAATCTTTTGCTTTTCCGTTTATTTTGGATGAGAGATTGCGAAGCATCATTTCGTACTCCTCTTCCAAGGCACAAAAGGTTTTTACAACCTCTTTTCCGTATGGCGTCAGTCGGGTGCCTCCTCCACCTCTGCCGCCGGTCACCCTTTCCACGAGAGCATGCTCCGCGAGGTTACTCATCGCGTCCACCGCGTCCCACGCGGCCTTGTAGCTCATCTTCATGGCTTTGGCGGCTTTGGATATAGAGCCTGTCTTGTCGATATTTTTCAACAGCTCCACTCTTCCTTTGCCAAGAAAGTTGCGATCGTGTCGTCCTATCCAGAATCTGCCCTTGAGTTCGTTTTCCATAAACCGTAGTATATCCATATATATAACGATATGTCAAATGTCGATTTTTTGGGAACATAGGCACGACACAACCAAAAACCCAAAAATTTTCCCCACTCTCCACCCCAAATCCCTTGACTTTGATTTCGTTTTTGTCTATAATACGCGTCCACAAACACGGAGAGCTTGTGTTTAGCCCTCTTATCGAGTGTTTGCAG
>CAZYUW010000104.1:0-4845 GCA_964650685.1 uncultured Nitratifractor sp. | reverse complement strand
GATCAGCATCAGCGCGATCATTACCGATGCTTCGAAGAGAGTGTTTTTGCTGTTGGTATATGTGATGATACTTGGGACGAGCAGGGCGGAAGAGGCCACGAGAAGTATTGTGGTGTAGGTGCTGGATGTGTCTTCGTTGTGCTCCTGCTCCTTGTAGCTCAACCCCCCGATAAATACCGCCAGTCCCAGGAGCACATTCATATCCACTATTACTGCCGATATGATTCCTCCTTTGACGGTTTCGAGAGCGGCAGGGGTGTGTACCGACTCTTTGACGATCATGTACAGCAGTATGATTTCGACGATCACCGCCGAGAAGGTCAATACGAAACTGGCATACGGTTCTTCGAGCCTTTCTGCCAGTATCTCGGCTATCTCGGCTACTGTTATCGAAAAGGAACCTATGGCAATGGCGGCGGAAAGTACAGCGAGATAACTGCTGCCCGTGCTATGCAGATAGAAAGCAAATATGGAGAAAACGACTCCCGAGATGATATCTATATATTCGTCAGCTTTTATTGTCCTGATACCTCTGTTTTCAGGACTTTCGTTATTGCCGGATCTTTCCGACGGAGGTTGCGAATCCAAATCTGGCTACTCCTGTGAAATTTGGAAAATGATATCATAAAGTTATCAAAATAACAAAAACGACTCCGATCAAATCGAAACAAAAATGAAATCCTGTTTCAGTTGACAATATTTTTCAAGTACAATACAATATGTACAGAGAGGATATACCATAAGAGGAGGCTGGAGGAATGGTATAGAGCTATAAAGGCCAACGAGACTTTGGACGGCGTCAGGAGGATATCATGAATAAAACACTCTACAGGGTATTGCGGCAAAGCGATATAGATGGAAAAATCCCTCCAGATCCCCAAAAGTGGGAAAAGTTGCTCAAGCATCTAAATCGTGCTTTTAGCGCGCTGGAAGAGGATAGAGAGGTTTTCGAAAAAGCCCTGGAGATATCCTCCAGAGAGAGCAGAACGATTTTGGAGTCCTCGAGTCGCCTGTACGAAGAGAAGATTGCGGCGCTCCTGAAATTGATACCTGATGTCATATGCTATATGGACGAGGATGGTCGTTATCTCGATATATTGTCCGATGGCAAAGATGAGCTTCTTCCGAGACCGAAAGAGGAGATGCTTGGTAATCGCATAGCCGATATAGCTGACAACGAGCTGGCCGGGAAGTTTTCGAAAATCAGCAGGGAGGCGTTGTCTGAAAAGAGTCTGAAAGTTTTTAATTATACTGTCAGAAAGGATGGAGATACCAGGTTTTGTGAAGCCAGAATAATGCCGTCCAGTATCAAAGAGAGCGGCAAAAGAACCTTGCTGGTTATTGTCAGAGATGTTACTGCTCAAAAGAGATCCGACGAATACCTCAATGTCATCAAAAAGATATTTGAAGAGGCGACTGAAGGCATCTGGATAGCTTCTTTGAAAGAGAGCAAAATAATAGCCAACAACTCGTTTTGCAGAATGTTTGGTTTGGATTGCGATTGGATATCCGGGAGCACTATAGCCGATTACGCGCATTTTTTTGATCCGGGCATATTTAAAATCGTCAAAGACTCTATAAAATCCAGAAATTTTTTTCATGGCGAAGTGTTTATCAGGGAAAAGAGTGGAAAGTTTCCGGTCTGGATGATAGTGGATACGATATACAACGACGAGGGAGAGGCGGTATATCTGGTAGCTATGTTGACAGATATCTCCGAGCTTAACGCATCCAGAGAAAAGCTCTACTATACCTCCACGCACGATTCGCTTACCGGATTGCCCAACAGGCGAAAACTGTTTGAGAGTATAGACAACTCTTTGAGAAGATGCAAGCGCAACAACCAGGGTGGCGCACTGTTTTTTCTCGATCTCGACAACTTCAAGGAGATCAACGATCTCTATGGACACAAAGCCGGAGACGATGTGCTGAGGGAGTGCGCCAGGAGACTGACGAGAGTCACGAGAGAGTCGGATGTTTTCGGGCGTCTCGGAGGTGACGAATTTTTACTGATCGCTGAAAATATCAATTCGCCGAAAGATATAATTCCTTTGGCCGAAAAGATACTGAAAGTCGTCAACAAGCCGTTCGTGGTAGGAGATTTGGAATATATTCTGAGTGTCAGTATAGGTGTAGCACTTTTTCCGCATGATTCCATGGATAGAGACGAGCTCCTGAAGCGTTCCGATATCGCAATGTATCAGGCCAAACAGGAGGGCAAAAACAGATACAGGCTCTACAGCAACACTCTGGATAGAAATATAAAAAAATACTACACTATAGAAAATATTCTTAAAAGAGCACTGAATAAAAAAGGGTTCTATCTTTTGTATCAACCTCAGATTGAGCTTGCGTCGGGCAGAATAACGGTTTTGGAAGTACTGCTCAGAATCAGAGAAGATATAGCTGGAGATATTATAATGCCGGAAGAGTTCATTCCCGTCTCGGAAAAAAGCGATCTGATAAACAAGATAGGGAAATGGGTCTTCAGGGCCTGCTGTAAACAGCTTCGGGAGTGGAAAGATGTAGATAAGCTCAACAATATAGTGTTGTCTATCAATATATCGAAAAGATATCTGATTGACGACAAGTGGATAGTTTTTGTCAAAAATACCATCAGACAGTATCAGATATCAGCAGACAGGATCGAGTTTGAGATAACCGAGGAAGCGCTCAACAGTTCAAAAGAGAAGGGTCAGAAAATAATCTCCCAACTTCAGGAAATAGGCTTCAGGATATCTATCGACGATTTTGGTACCGGATATTCGTCTCTTGGTGTATTGAAAGTGCTGGATATAAACAGGCTCAAAATCGACAAGTCGTTTATAGATGGAGTATCTACCAATGATGACGACAAGGCGATCGTAAAAGCGTCTATCGCTCTGGGAGAAGCATTTGGCATATCTACTGTCGCGGAGGGTGTGGAGACCGATGAGCAAAAAAGAATCGTCATGGAGTTGGGCTGCCATGAGATGCAGGGGTTTTTATACAGCGTGCCCAGGGGCGCGAAAGAGATCGTCGCTTTACTCAAAAGCGATCCAGCTTCAAGTCATTTTTAAAATCCTGTATAATTTCCAGGTATAGAAAAAGACAAAAGAGGATCGATGGTTCGTTACGAGTGGAGTGTGGATAGCAGCGAGGGCTTCGACGCGGAATCGCTCAGAGAAGATCTGCGCAAAGAGAGAGAAGAGGGTATAAGCGGGTATTACGATCTCCCAGTCGATGCCGTGGAGATATCGCGAAGAGCCGCCGATGACGCGAGAGAGATCGAGAGCGAAAACGGTTACGATACGATAGCTGTCATAGGTATCGGCGGATCTTCGCTGGGAGCCAGAGCGATATATGGACTGCTGAGGCATGTCAGTCCCGACAGCCGCGAAATGGTTTTTTTGGACAACCCCGATCCCATGGAGATAACCAGTCGTTTTTCGTTAATAGATCGCGACAGAACCGTTTTTGTGCTTGTATCCAAATCTGGTACGACGATCGAGACAATTACGATTTTCAAGACTCTGGTCGAGCACTTCGGGATAGACGCGGGGTCGGGGGATTCCAGAAGGATCGTTGTGGTCACAGACGCCGGATCCGCTCTGGACGATTTCGCGAAACACCACGATCTGATCCGCTATGCCGTTCCGTCAAATGTGGGGGGCAGATTTTCCGTTCTAAGTGCCGTGGGTGTCGTTCCTCTACAGTTCGCTGGCTTCGATACCCTTTCCATCCTGAGGGGAGCCGGAGCTTTTCTGGAGAGATTTTTCGATGGAGGCGAGACGCATCTGCTCCAAAAAGCGTTCTTTTACGCCTCCAGGCGGTTGGATCATCCAATGAATATACTTTTCGCATACGGTACGGTCATGGAGGATCTGACAAAATGGTATGTTCAGCTGTGGGGAGAATCGCTGGGCAAAAGGTCGCGCAGTGGCGAAAGGGTGGGGTTGACGCCGCTGGGCCAGATAGGATCGCTCGATCAGCACTCCTTTTTGCAATTGCTGATGGATGGCCCCAGAGACAAGACGGTTACCTTCATGAAGATAGTCGACTTTGGAGATATGCCGCGCATACCGAATATCTCTCTCAAAGGCATAGAGTCGTGTGATTTCGTCAATGGCCACAGCTTCGCCGAACTTATAAACTCGCAGTGCGATGCCACGATGAGCAGCGTCAGAGAGCAGGGTATTCCTGTCGATCTGATAAGCATGGACAGGGTGAGCGAAGCGAATATCGGAGAGATTGTGATGTACTATCAGATTTTGACTTCCGCCGTGGGGATTTTGCTCGATATAGATACCTATAGCCAGCCTGGCGTAGAGAGAGGCAAAAAGATATTGACGGAGATTTTCGGCAGATGAGGAGGGATCGATCCAGAGTGGCGATAATGTGCTCCGGCGGAGATGCTCCGGGTATGAATGCCGCCATCAAAAAATTTGTCGAGCGGATGTACGAAAAGGGCGCTTCTCCATATTTCGTATTTGACGGACTCGAAGGTCTGATAGACGGCAGGATCGCCAAAGCGAGATACGAGGATGTCTCCGGCATCCTCCACAGAGGAGGTACCGTGATCAGATCGTCCCGCTCCAGGCGTTTCTATGAATATCGATACAGAAAAGAAGCGTACGAAAATCTATCCTCCCACGGAATAGAGACGCTGATAGTGCTTGGAGGGGACGGGTCTTTCAGAGCCATGGAGCGAATATCCTCCGAATTTCCACTGAATTTTATCGGCATTCCGGCCACTATCGACAACGATATATATGGAACCGATAGATCGATTGGCGTCGATACGGCGCTCGATGCCATACGGGATGCGCTGGACAGGATCAGAGATACCGCTTCGGCGATCAGTAG
>CAZYUW010000103.1:0-25653 GCA_964650685.1 uncultured Nitratifractor sp. | reverse complement strand
AGGGTTTATCGTAGCCGACACTGGCGCTGCGGACAGGGCGAATGACAAGCAAAACGCGCAAAGCGGATGCGGAGTTCTGGGGCATTCGCTCTTCGCCCTCAAAGCCTGGAAAAACGACAAAAACGAAATCGAATTCAGTGGCGCCGGCGACAAGTTTTCAAAGACACAGCACAAGATATATTTTTTATCCGAGTATAGAGACGCGACTCCGCCACAGAAATATGAAATCAGATGGATAGCCGTCGATGTCCCCGGAAAGAAGCCCGAATCGATTTTGCTCAAGGACCCCCACAGCTACCCCCTGAAAGAGGGTGTGCTGAACTCCAGCGCGATATCCGATATAGATTGGCAGCCAGGTAGATACAAGGTGGAAGTCTGGTGCGGAGGCGGCAAGATGGGGGAGAGTTATTTTGAGATTGTCGAAAGTGATTCATCGTCGCAAAATTTCGCGCAAAACGCCTCCGCACCTTCGGCTTCGTCGCCAACCTCTTCACAGAAGAGCATTTTTGGAAAATGGAGAAGTGAGGATGGCACGGTAACGGTCGAGATTCCTTCCGGGAAGATATTTGTGATGAATGGTCAGCGCTACCCATGTGCTATTGGAGATCATGAGATCGTTTTGACGCAGGGGGCATCCAAAAAGACTCTTCTATACAGAATCGAAGGCGATCGCATGATTTTCGAATTTCCCACAGGCGAAAAGGTGGCCTTTCGTCGGGTCGTTGCTTCGGGTGTGGGGGTTCAGTCTGCAGTAACGGCCCATTCGTCAACGAGAACTTCCGGTATCGGTGTTGTCGGTCGCTTTTGCTCTATGTCCAGCGAGGGGAATGAGTGGATTCGCTTCAAAAAAGACGGCGCGTTCGAATATGGTACTCTGGACAGGCCCGACACGGTACTTTTCCGGGGTCTTTACAGCTTCAAGGGCGATGATATAATAATCGAGGCTGGCCAGGGGGTCAAGGCTACAGCCAGAGTCGTTGCCCGTGATGGCTCAGGAGCTGTCTCGGGGTTTGTCTACGATGGAGTTCGCTATACGAGAGGATTGTGTCCGTGAAAGGTTTCTCCTCAAAAAGAGTTTGATTGGTGACTGGGTGGAGTGTTTTGAGTTTTTTGAGCGTGCAGTGAGCAGACGGCTTTGCAATCTGATAGAAGGGGAGTGACAATGCAATCACACGAAATAGATTACACGATCATAGGAAACGAATTGCAGGCGGTGGAGATAGAGCTCGATCCCGATGAAACGGTGATTGCCGAGGCGGGGGCGATGGCCTGGATGGAGGAGGGGATCGCCTTCGAAGCCCGGATGGGTGACGGCAGTGAAGCGTCCGGCGGTTTTTTCGGTTCCGTATTTTCGGCGGGCAAACGGCTGCTGGGAGGCGAATCCCTCTTCATGACCCACTTCACCAACGAAGGGGAGGGGAAGCGGCATGTTGCCTTCGGAGCTCCCTATCCGGGGAAGATCCTACCGGTAGAGCTGTCCGAGTTCGGTGGGGAGATCCATTGCCAGAAGGAGGCGTTTCTATGCGCCGCTTTTGGAACGAAGGTCGATATCTCCTTCAGCCGGAAACTGGGCCGGGGTTTTTTCGGTGGAGAGGGCTTCATCATGGAGCACCTTTCCGGGGACGGCCTGGCCTTTCTCCACGCGGGAGGAACTGTCGTCCGCAAAGAGCTGCAGGACGAGAAGCTCTATGTCGATACCGGTTGTCTCGTCGCCTATAGCCCAGGGATCGATTTCGATATCGAAAAGGCGGGGAATCTCAAGTCGATGCTTTTCGGCGGGGAAGGGCTCTTTCTGGCGGTGTTGAAAGGAACGGGCACCGTATTTCTCCAGAGTCTTCCCTTCGCCCGTCTGGCAGATCGTGTCCTCTCGACCGCTTCGGGATTCTCCCACGGTGGAGAGTGAGGGTCGCTCCCCCGTGGACTCCCGATAAAAAAGTTTAATACTTGACAATTTTGGAAGCATTGATTATAATTGCATTCTTTTTTGGGGGCGGAGTGTAGCGCAGTCTGGTAGCGCACCTGGTTTGGGACCAGGGGGTCGAAGGTTCGAGTCCTTTCACTCCGACCATTGCAAAAATGTACGCGGTGGGTATAGCTCAGTTGGTTAGAGCACCAGATTGTGGCTCTGGGGGCCGTGGGTTCGAATCCCATTACCCACCCCATAAAATAAAAAAGAATGCAGTGCGCCAGTAGCTCAACTGGATAGAGCATCAGACTTCGGATCTGAGGGCTAGGGGTTCGACTCCTCTCTGGCGTACCACGATACTTTTCTATGCGCTCGTAGCTCAGCTGGATAGAGCACTCGCCTTCTAAGCGAGCGGTCTTAGGTTCGAATCCTAACGGGCGTACCACCTTATTTACTCAAACTATGCGGACGTGGTGGAACTGGTAGACACGCTAGACTTAGGATCTAGTGCCGGAAGGTGTGGAGGTTCAACTCCTCTCGTCCGTACCATCTGTTTTTTATATCGCGGCTCCTGCCGAATTTCGTATCCTGTCTTGAATTAGCGCTGTTGTGGTAAAGTGATTTTAATGTATCATTGCACAAATCGCTTCCATACGATCGTCTCGACAGACGAAAAGATATATCTGCCAAAGATCGGAGAGAACATGAAAAACAGATACGACAGTGCATCAGCCGCAAGATACGATGATCCGCTCGATCTCAGAGTATACACCTCCAGGCTTATAGGGGAGGATCCAGATCTTGTGCTTCACGGTGGGGGCAATACTTCCGTAAAGATAGATAACACACTCTATGTCAAAGGCAGTGGCTGGGATCTCTCCACTATAGAGGCGGAAGGGTTCGCTCCCGTAGATCTGGAAACCCTGCTCTCTATGGCTGCCCTCGAAAAGCTGAGCGACAGCGAAATGGTCAGACTGCAGAGAGAGGCTATGAGAAGAGAGGATGCTCCCAATCCCTCTATCGAAGCGATACTCCACGCGATAATACCGTTCAGATTTGTCGACCATACCCATGCAGATGCAGTTGTGACTCTCACCAACACGATCGGCGGCAGAAAAATGATCGAAGAGCTTTATGGGAAAAACATGCTTATAGTCGACTATGTGATGCCTGGCTTCGATCTGGCGAAAGAGGTTTATGCGAAAAGCAGAGGGATCGACTGGAGGTCCCTGGATGGAATCGTACTGATGCACCACGGTATATTTACATTCGACGACGATGCGGCCGTCAGCTATGGCAGGATGATAGAGCATGTCGACAGGGCCGAAAAGTATATAGCCTCCAGAGTTGGAGAGACAGTGCATGAGCGAATGGAGATAGATGAAGACATACTCAGTGAAGCCGCTGCTGTGGTTTCTGCCATGAGGGGTTGTGAGGTGGAAGCGTATCCGTTGGACGACAGATACTCATCGTCTCTTGCCAGGATGGAGGATATAGCTGAAATAAGCAGGCGGGGCGGACTCACTCCCGAGCATGTCATTCGGATCAAGCCGTTTCCCGCTATCGTCGGCGACGATCCCCGAAAAGGAGTGGAAGAGTTCGAAGTCGAGTACAAAAGATATTTTGCCAGATATGCTGCGCCGGAGCACATTATGCTCGATCCTGCCCCGAGATGGGCGATAGTGAAAGAAAAAGGCATTATTGTGTTCGCTGCGGATGAAAAGGAGCGAAAAATCATCGGGGATATAGTCTCCCATACCGCCAGAGCTATATGCCTTGCTCAGGAGATGGGCGGATGGAAGAGTCTGGACTACTCTCAGTTGCACCGAATGGAGTATTGGGAGCTCGAGCAGGCCAAATTGAAAAAGAAAGGATAGACAGTGTATTTGACAAGTGAATCGGAACATGAGTACCGTTTTGGGGATCACGGCCCAAAGTATCTGACCAAAGGTGAAAGAGTGGATCTGGGCGTAGTGGTCATTACCCCCGGAGAGGTGCACCCATGCCACAGGCACGAGCATCAGGAGGAGTCGTTTCTCGCCCTCGAGGGGGAGTGCGAAGTATGGGTTGACGGAGAGCTCGTTGTTCTGAAAAAGGGAGACTATCTCATTTGCGAACCCGGTGAGGCCCACTACTTCAGAAACAGATCAGACAGCGATTTCAAGGCGGTGTTCATCAAAGCGCCGCACTTGGAATTCAAAGACAGCGTGTATATCGAATGGGAGCCCGGAGAGGAGTTCCCAGGTGGCTCGAAATAGGCGTCAGATTCCCGGCGCCCTCCACATCGCGGAGGTGATACCTTCGTCGACAAGTTTTTTCTGCATGGAGTAGGCCTCTTTCCATTTCATGGCGACATCTTTGTATATTTCATGTTTTTCCATATCCGGATCGTAACTTTTGGACCACTCTACCAGCTCTTTGGCGGCTGACGCGATGGAGTCGTAGATGCCCGCCGCGGTACCGGCCGCGAAGGCTCCTCCGAGGGCGGTGGCTTCGTTTACCGAAGGAACCACGATGCGTCTTCCCGTCACATCGGAGAGAATGCGGCACCACAGGTCGCCTTTGCTCGCGCCTCCGGCGAAAGTGATCGTATCCGAATCCGTACCGGTAAACTCGAAGATCGCTTCGAGATTCAGGCGTGACACTATGGCCGCGTTCTCCTCGAGCGCTCTGAACATGGCGCCCTTGAGATCTATCGATTCGTCCAGCGGCAGATTCAGGAAAGAGGGTGCGGCATGATACCATCTACCGTAGTGCATTGTATCTGAAAATATGGGAAGAATTCCGTATGATCCGACAGGAGTTCGCGATGCGGCCTCCTCCAGTAGGGTATATGGATCCGACCTCTCCGTAACGGCTCTCTCTTTGTATTCTGTAGCGAATTTGTCTCTGAACCATCTCATGACGAGGCCGCTGAAAAAGGTGATACCTTCCGCCTGGCTCAGCCCTTTGACGACATGGGGATTGATTCGCAGATCCATGTCCGGATCGGTTTTCGCTCCGTCTATGTTGACTATCTGTTGCCAGAATGTTCCTCCAAGTATTGCCGCTTCTCCCGCTTCGACAATACCAAGTCCGGCGCTTCCGAGTTGCACATCTCCGCCACCCGTGACCACGAGAGTTCCCTCGTCGAGACCGCACTCTCTGGCGGCCCGGGGCGTGACCTCTCCCACGATCTCGCCGCTTTCGAAAACAGGAGGAAATATGTCATCCCTCAGCCCCGCTTTTGCGGCCGCCTCCGGCAGCCACTCTCTCTTTTTCAGGTCGAAAATGCCGCTTGTTCCCGCATTCGAAGGTTCAGATACGATAGTGTCGGAGAGTTTTTTCAATACCCAGTCGCTAATCATGTTCATATACCGAACATCTTCGTATATAGAGGGTCTGTTTTTTTTGAGCCACAACAGTCTCGGTATGGCTCCAAGGGCGAAGGTCTGTCCACTCTTTTCATATATCTCCCTCTCCAATTCGGGAAACTCTCTCTTCAGTTGTGCTACCTCTTTATCCGCTCTGGCGTCAACATTGGCGACAGCGAAGATCTCTCTTTTGTTTCTGTCGTAAAGGACTATCCCCTCCCTCATGCTCGTTGCCGTAACAGCCACAATATCTTTCGCGTCTATTGCGGCTTTTTCTATGGAGCTTCGTATGCATCGGCATAGAAGTTTCCAGTTGTTTTCACAGTCGAAGTTCATGGCGTTGGGTACGCCATCCTCTCCTGCATGACTCCACTCCTCCTGACCTATTGATATCTGTCTGCCTTTTTCGTCGAAAATCACGGCTCGTCCGCTGCCGGTTCCGGCGTCGATGGTCATCGTATATCTCTGTGCCATATCGCTCTCCTTGCGAGTTCAGTAATTCAAAAACTTTTTTCTGAGAACCTCTTTGTCGATCTGCTTCGAGTGAAGGGATTTGCGCGGCATATTGGTGTCGAAAATTATCTGTGACGGCAGCATATAGTTGGGGAGGTGTTTTTTCAGCTCGAAGAGAATCTCGTTTTTGGGAATCTCTTTTTTGGCGGCATAGACCATCACGATCTCCTCTTCGATCTCTTCGTTGGGAACGGAGAAGACTATACACTCTCTTATATCCGGAATATACGAGAAGACTACACTCTCTATTTCATGAGGACTCACTCTGTAGCCCTGGGTTTTGATCATGTCGTCTTTGCGACCGACGAAATATATGTACCCCTCTTCGTCAGCATAGACGAAATCTCCGCTTGCGACGACGGTTTCATCGGTCAGCATCCCCTCCGGTTTGAGCACATTTTTCAGAATCTCTATGCTCTTGAAGCGCTTTTGGGTCTCTTCTGGTGCGTTCCAGTAGCCTTTGTATATGCACGCTCCTCTGTGTATGAGCTCTCCAACCTCTCTCGGTTCACACGCTTCGCCTTTTTCGTTGATGATGTACAGCTCCACATCCGGTACGGCTTTGCCTATGGAGTCGGGGCGTATATGTATCTGGGCGGGATCGAGATATGCCGATCTGAACGCTTCACTCAAACCATGCATAGAGTAGAATTTCGCGTCGGGGAAATGGGTGGTTATGTTCTTGATCATCAAAGGCGTGATGTTTCCACCCGAAGATGTGATCGCCCTGAGATGACTGAAATGCTCCTGTTTTGGAATGCGATGGGGGTCTTCGTCGAACATCTGGCTGATGTGTATTGGCATCAGCGGGAGTATCGTGACTCTGTCGTCTATGAGGTGGCTGAAGAAATCTCCCGGAAGCACGAATCTGTGTATAGCCAGAGTCGCTCCGTTGTACAGAGCGGTAAATATCTGATTCAGTCCATAATCCAGATTGAACGACAAAAGACCGCTTATGATATCGTCTTGCCTGACTCCGAGATATCTGGATACGATGGCGGCCCCGTCGAAAAAAGCTCGATGATTTATAACTATTCCCTTGGGATTGCCAGTAGAGCTGAAGGTATATGTGATGGCGGCGTTGTCGTGCCCTTTGGTATCGCACTCCATACCGTCGTCCGGATAGCATTTGTAGATCTCTTCGAAAGAGACGCCTTCGCTTTTGCCGGCATCGTAGGATACGATCAGGCCTTCGAAGCCAGTTTCTTCCACGGCCTTGATCTTCTTTTCATCCGTTATCATACAGACGATTCCACTGTCGTTCACGATATGCTTGACCTGTTCCGGTTTCAGTAGACGCGTGATCGGAACGAATATGTGGCCGGTGGACATGATGGCCAGAATCGCCACCACCTGCTCCAGGCTTTTGTCCGAATATATCCCTATTCTGCTCCCTTTGGAGAAACGCTGGGCAGATATGAAGTTGGCTATTTTGTTGACGCGCCGGAGAAGTTCCGCGTAGGTACAGCTTTGTCCTTCGAAGAGAATGGCCGCTTTGTCCGGAAATCTCTCTGCCGCCTGCTCGAGCAGGTTGCGAATCGTGTTTACTGTCATGACAACTCCTTTTTGCCTGTCTCTATGAACCGGATCGCTCCTCTTTTTGCTGCATGCCGTAGGTCCATATTTCATAATTTCTATCCACTACGATTTGTGGATGGGTATGGAAGCGTAGAAGTTTTTTGTAGAAAAACCCTATGATCTCCTCCGTTTCCTTGTCGTTCAGTACCTTGCTGATACCTCCCGTCAATATTATAGTATTGAGTTTTTCAAGCTCCAGCTCCACATAGTCGGCATGATGATGCGAGACTTTGTAGAGCACCAGAAATATCGCCAGCTGCATCAATATGCGCACGCTCTTTTCGCTTCTGTCCTCCAGTATGTCTTCGGTAGCGCCCAGAAATCCAAGCAGTTCATATACGAATTCGTTCTGCCTTGCGATGTGCACCAGACTCTCCCTGGATTTGTAAACTCCGAGTTTTTTGAACACCAGTCTGTCGTAAGCGCCCTCCGTCACTATATTGTCTTTGACCAGATCTCTGCTGTAGTGGATGTCGGTGGTGGCGCCGCCTATGTCTATGACGATAAACGGATCCGCGACATCCAGTCTCTCCTTTATGAAGGGAAGAGAGCGGTTGACGATATATGGGGTGGAGAAGATCTGGTTGCTGCTCAGCTCGTAGAGTCGCTTGATATCCTCTTTGCCCATGATGTCGGCTTGATACAGGTCGGTGAGGTATTTTTTGAGCTCTTTTTCGTTTATCTTCAGTCTCTCGTCGACGATGTTTTTCAGCACTACGAGCTTTTCTATCCTGGAGTCCAGCGCGGCGCCGTCCGAATCGTTTCCTGCGTAAACGATATTCTGAAACTCTATTTTGTCGAGATAGTCGATAAGTTTTTCGTCGAAGACTCTTCCGATGCCGTCTATTCCTCCTGTTATGATGACTACATCCACCGATTCTGTCGGTATAGGCGCACTATTCAGATCTCTATAGAGCACGGTATCGATGATGTTTATGCCGGAATTGAACGCTGTGTTGATGGCATAGCGCAGACTGAACGATTCGCTCAGCCCGATTATCAGTGTGCTTAACCCGCCATTGGCGGAGCTGCAGAAGTATATATCCTCTGGAGCGTATCCTTGGAGTAGTTCGGAGCACTTGTCGCTGAGATCGTCATATATGGGGCGGTTGAAATCTCTGAAAAAGTGCCGTATCTCTCCATCTGCGTAAACTTTGAAATATGTGCTGCCTATATCGAAAAGAATCTTTTTGCCGCTCATTGCATGATCCCGATATCTTCTATGATTCTGTCCACGATCCTCTCTCCCTCTTTGAGATCGATTTTTCTCTTTTCGTATTCGTAGCTTTTGTCAGATATGGGAAGGCCGCCTCTTTTGAGTATCCTGATATTCTCCTGTGGATCCCGTATCGTTATGACCCTGTTGGCGTTTATGATGTGCGGAGAGAACGGGATCTCTATAACCCCTTTTTTTATGGAGTTGAACACTTTTCTCCACAAAGTGTCGGCACCGTCGTTGAGCACCGCGTCCATGATCTCCCTGACCATGCGCTCGAGATGTTCTTCCTCCTCTTCGTCGGATACATCCGGGATGCCTTTGAGGGTGCGCAGTGTGTACTGCACGCTCGATACCGCCCTGGCGTTTGCTTCTTTGGTCGGGATTCCGAACGCTTCGTTTCTCGTTTTGGTTATGATCTTGTCCGCCTTCACTATCGCGGCTATCACCGTAGAGGCCGTTATCAGAGCGTCCGAATACTCCTTGTTGTACGGAAATGCCCCCATCCACTGATGATAGACCAGATGGATATCCGCGTCATCGAATCCCATCGTGTCGGCATAGTGTCTGGAGAGCTTCCTGATGATCTTGCCGGTGACTATATCCTGTATCATCGATCCGCTTTGAGAAAAACTGACGGAGAAGGACTTGACCCCCTCTTCGAGAGAGAGCAGAAGCTCTATGATCTGAATCGCTATGACTATCGCTGGAGGTTGCAAAGTGGCGCTGAGGGGCCCGAACGATTCACGATTTATTGGCATATTGAGCTCCGAGTAGTGCGCACAGACCCGTTCTACATATTTCCAGTACAAAAAGGCTTTGTCCAGAGGGAAGTTTTTGGAATATGGCAACAGGTAGGTGATAGGCCCGCCTTCTATCTCGAAGATGCCAGAAGCGAGCGCGACCTCTACAAGGAGTCTGGCATCGGGAGTGCCGTGCCTGAGACTGACGGGCGTATTGAAGTGCGTTATCATCCTGCGTGTAGTTCTGTATCCGTGTGTGATGAGTGGATAACCATTGAGCATATCTTCGTCGTTCTCTTCACTCAAAGCAAGCATTTTACGGGCAGTTGAGTAGTCGTTGAGTCTCGTGTTGGAGTCTATGGTCAGGGGCAGTATGTCGACTCCAGCTTCTATGAACTCTTCGTAGAGCCTGAAAACCTTTTCGTATGTAGGAAATCCTCCTCTTGGTTGTACCTGCATCTTGTCGCTGTTTTTGAACCTGTAGGATATGAATAGCTCTTTGTCGGCGTTTCGTACAAACTCCTCTATCTCGTCGAAATCGAAATTATCCACATATTCGTTGTTGGTTATGATCCTGCGCTCTTTCTGAAACAGGCTCATCGTGACCTCTTTTTCAGTTCGTCTTCTATCTCGTCAAGTGCGTCGTTGAGATTTACCTGATGATAGACCAGATCGAATCCATAGTTTCTATATTTGGGCCCGAGTTTTTCCGGATCCATCTCGCCCACCCCCAGATTGCCGCCTATGACAAACAGGACATCTTTTCTGAAGCTGTAGGAGGATCTCAATATTTTCAGATCCCTGCACCACCCCTCGGCCTCTCCATTGAGAGACGAGATCAGCAGCAGTTCCGCGTCCGTCTCCACCAGGGCGTCGAGAAACTCTTCGAGATAGGTGTTGACACCCAGATTGTATACCGTAAAACCTCTCTCTTGCAGAGAGATCTCTATCAAACGATTGGCGACGACATGTATATCGTTTCCGACGACTCCCGTAACAACCCTCATCGATTCCTCACAGCTTGAATATCGAGCTACATTCTATCCAAAGCGATGTCAAAAAGAGATGAAAACCCATCATTTACACCCCCATTTTGGCATAGAGCCGCTATAATTGTTTTCTACGATTTTGTGTTGGAGCCGGAGAGTCGTCAGCGAAATCGAATCGAAATATCGAAAAGGAGTGCTCATGCCTTTTGCAACTGCCGATATATGTGATCTATATGGGGATCGCGCACAGATAGTTTTGCCTGTACTGCATCCTTACGGAGGCGTAAAAAGATGTTTTGGAAAGATCAGAACCATACGACTCGACGAGGACAACAGGGGATTGGTTTCGATGCTCAAGAATGAAAAAGGAAAAGGGGGCATCGTGGTTGTGGATGCCGGCGGTGACTATTGCGCTATTGTCGGAGAGAGACTTATGGGTTTCGCGAAAGATAATGGCTGGGCGGCGATCGTCGTAAACGGGTATGTCAGAGATGTTGTCGAAACAGGGAAAATAGCGGTGGGGCTGTGGGCGCTTGGTACATGTCCGATGCGCAGTACCAAAAGGGCTCCAGCCATCAGGGATATTCCTCTGGAGTTTGCCGGGGTCGTGTTCAGGCCAGGCGAGTATCTGTATGCAGATCACGATGGAATGGTGCTTATACCGGATAATACGGTGAATATTTCAGATTGACTCTTTTTTGAATTTTTCGAGACACTTTTCGTACTCCGAAGGGTGATTCATGTTGGCGAATTTTTCCGCATCACCGAAAAGCACACTTTCGATGCGACAGTCCTCGTCCAGAGAGCGCAAGCGGTGTTCTCCTCTTCCCAGCCTTTCAAGAAGCTCGTCCATGACGCTGTATGAGTAGATCGCGCAAAGAGGTTCTTTTCCGCCGGAGCTTTCCGCCATGACGATATGAGGAGGATCTTCGGCTTCTCTCGTTCGTAGATATCGTTCCGTCAGTATCTTTATGACCTGCCTGTCCACGAATGGCATATCCACCCCCAGCACGAAGAGATCTTTGCCCGAACGCTTCAGGGCGGATACGATCCCCGCGAGCGGAGAGCTCGTGCTGTCGTCGTCGAGTATCGTTTCGGCGTCGAAATCGAACTTGTGGGTTTTGCTGCACATGTATACATTTTCGAAGATCCTCTTCAGCCTTCTATATTGATATTCCGCGAGAGAACCGAAACCGCCAAAAGGCAGCAGAGCCTTGTCTTTGCCCATTCTCGAGCTTCTGCCGCCAGCCATTATCGCCGCATCAATGGTTTTGTACAAGTCTGGCCTTTCTGTTTTTGTGGATATTTATCACGACGAAAGCTGCGGTCGCTATCACGGATTGTCCGAGAAACAGAGCGTCGGGAAAATTTTCGTAGATCCACCCACTGACAACGGCACCAGTAGAGCCTCCCAGTCCGAATGTTATCCCCAGAAAGAACTGCTGCGCGAGCTTTTTCTGTGAATAGAGCGTATAGACATAGGCGATGGCGGCTGTATAGTAGAGCGCGAAGTTTATCGCGTGCAGAGACTGGCTCGCGAAAGCGGCCAGGAGAGAGTCAGGCCACAAATGCAGCATCAGCCAGCGCAGAACAGCCGTAAATGTGGCGAACTCTATAAGCGACAGCAGATCTCTTTTCATCAAAGGTCCCTGGAAGTAGAGCATCGCGATTTCGCAAAGCACACCGAAGCTCCACAGCCAGCTGGTCATCTGCAGCGATATCCCGTGAGATGTCTCATATATGGTGAAAAAGTTGTAAAATCCCCCGAAGCTCATCTGTAAAAGAAAAGCGCTCAGCCAAAAGGCCCAGTACCGAGACAGTGAAAGGTGCTTTTTTGTCTCTTTGTTCCTCTCGTCATTCTCCTTCGCCACTGCTTCTTTCTCTTTGACGCCCGCTCCGGCGACGAGAGTCGCGCCGGCCAGAACAGCCAGATAGATAGCCGCCTCTTCGGGTGTTTCAAGTACTTTGCCAAGCCACAGAGCGGCGACCATGAAACCGACCGATCCCCATAGTCTGACTCTGCCGTATCTCTCCTTCGATATGCTTCGCAGCGCCAGAGTGTCGACATAGGGGAGCACCACTCCCATCGCTCCCCCATAGAGCGCGTTTATCAGCAGTAGAGGCCAGAAACTGTCCATAAAAAAGTAGAACATCGAAGCGGACAAAAAGGCTGCCCCCAGGGAGCCCGTGTAGGTTCTTCTGTCGAGCTTTCCGTATCTCCTGAAGTAAAACGGAAGAGCGAAGCGCATCAGTGGTGCTATGGCGAATATCGTGCCGATATCCGAAGCGTCGTGACCGCTCGCTTCGAGCATTTTGGGCAAAAATATTATATATACTCCCACGAGAGCGAAATAGAAAAAGTAGAATGACCCGATAAGCAAAGACTCTTTTCTCTTCAAAAGCGCTATCGAAAGGTTTTGGATCGTCATTTTGCGGGTGTGGTTTTGATCATGGTCGAATTGGTCAGCATCTCATGAGGGGTGCGACAATCCTTTCTGAAAAACATCGTCAACCATCCGAACAACATAAAATCCACGACTCCCAGTATCTGTCTGAGAACTATAAGGCTGACCGAATCCATACGGCTCCCATCGGACGCTCTGACCACCTTGATGTCGTACGCTCTCATTCCTGGCGTCTGTCCGGTTTTCGCTATGAAGATGGCGCTTACCATGATGTAGGGTACTATGATATATATCCATCCGATCAGTTTGTTTTGTGCGAACTCCTCCCTGCTTCCCAGAACGGCGTAGAAGACCAGATACATTATTGGCATCAGCAGCATGAAGCTGTCGGTTATGAAGGCTTTTGTCCGATCCAGTTTCCCCGCTATGTTTTCCGGAGCGCGATTTTCGGCTTCGCCTGTTCCGCGATCGCCGGTTGGGAGGCGTCCGTGCTTGATCTCTCTGAATCTCTTTTTGGCCATTTCGTGTTCTCCGTTTCGGCGATCGGTTCTATCCGCCCCAGCCGTGCATTTTTTTACCGCTTATGAGAAAGAGTCTTTCGCTCAGGTCTATGCGTCCTATGGAAACATAGTTGCCGTCACTCATCCATTCCGCCCACTTTTCGTAATCCTTCTCTTCGTCGAGCAGAATGTAGGCTCTTCCGGCGTTTACTATCGCCGAGTGCACTTTTTTGGGGAAAGCCTCCGCGTCCGGTATCTTTCCGGTGACGAAGAGGTGGTCGTACAATCTGCCGTGCAGGTTGTATCTCTTCTGCAGGGTATTGTACTCCCTTCTGCGAAGCAGGGGCGCATCGACCTTGGGAAAATGGGTCTCTTCATCCAGGGTGTACAACTGTATCTCGTACTCTCTTTTGCGACAATAGTCGAAAAGCGTCTTCTCCAGTGATCCCCATTCTTCGGCGAAGAGCAGAAACCTCATTGCGGGATACGCCAGCAGCGATTCCAGTACTTTTTCAAGTTCGCGCGACTCTTTTACCATCATTACGGAAGTATAATGGTTTTGCATTAATATAAGTTTGACGAGATAAACTTTATGGGTATTCGGTTTGTGCGATGATAAGGATAGAGCCAACCGCCAAAGGGGAGAGAAGATGGGACATTATCTTGAAACGGTACTTTTGCAGATGAAAAACAGAACACCGTACGAAAGAAATCTCGACAGACTGCTGAAACATCTCGACAGCTACAGGGAGCACGATCTGATCGTGGCACCGGAGGTGTGCCTGACCGATTACGATTATGAAAACCTCGAAAGGGCCGTCGATTTCTCAGAATATGCCGAAAAGGTGTTGTGTGACAGGATAGACAGGCAGACGCTTGTGCTCAGCATGTTGAAAAGACGGGGATCGACCTATATCAACGAAGCGATCGTAATCCATCGCAAAGCGGTCGTGCACAGGCAGGCCAAACACAAGCTTTTTCTGCCCGGAGAAGAGGACAGGTATCTCGCTGCAGGAAGCCTGGAGGAGATAAAGCCTTTCGAGATAGACGGAGTGCGCTATGGACTCATGATATGTTTCGAGCTTCGTTTCAAAGAGATATGGCGCAGGCTGGAAGGCTGCGATGTCATAGTCGTTCCCTCCCAGTGGGGATTGCCCAGAAAAAGACATCTGGAGATTTTGGGGCAGGCGCTGGGGGTGATGAATCAGTGCTATGTGGCGATAGCCAACAGCGCGAGAGAGGATATGGCCTCTTCCAGCGCGGTCTATTCGCCCGGCGGCGGAGTGGTAATCGACGATATGTCCGAATGCATCTCTACGACAATGGATCTGGATATGGTAAAGAGGCTCAGGAGATATATTCCTATGCGTTGAATCCCCTATTTTTACCTTAAATTGGTTAGAATTTCGAACCGTTCGGCAGCTCACCGGCAAAGTAAACGAGGTAGAATATGGTCAAACAGCTCCAGCTCAAAAACATGCTCAGGGATATAGACAAAGTTTTTCCGCTCGAAGAGCATGTAAAAAAGGCTTTTCTCTCAGTCGATAGAGAGGTGTTCGTTCCCGAAGCACTGAAGCATCTCGCATATAAGCTCGACGCCCTTCCCATGCAGGCGCAGCAGTGGATCTCGTCCCCTTTGACCGTCGCCAAAATGACACAGCATCTGGAGCTCGAGGGTGTCGACAGCGTACTCGAGATAGGTTGTGGCAGTGGCTATCAGGCCGCGATACTGGCGGCTGTCGTAAGGCGTGTCTTTTCCATCGAGAGGATAGAGCCTCTGCTCATCTCGGCAAAAGAGCGCTTCAGAAGACTTGGCATAAGCAATATCATAACCAGATACGATGACGGGCAGAGAGGCTGGAAGGAGTACGCCCCCTATGAGAGAATACTCTTTTCGGCTACTGTGGAGCGTGTTCCGGACATACTCTTCGAGCAGCTTTCGGATGGGGGTATACTGCTCGCTCCCATAGCGGATGGAAGCGGCTTGCAGATCATTACCAGATTTTACAAAAGGGGCGGCAGAATAAGCTCCGAAACCATAGAGTCCTGCTGCTTCGTTCCCGTTTTGAACGGTACCGAAAAGTAGATTTTACTGTGCGGTTTCCGATCCGAGATATATGATCCGTTTTTCAGCGGAGCTTTCTTTGTCCAGGCATATTTTTCCATAAAAGCCAAATATAAACCGGAATACGAGACAATCGTTGGAGAGGGAGGCCTGGATGCCTTCTGTCACGAGGAGGAAGATATGGGATATGTGATACGATTCTTGCTGGCGGCGATGGTGTTCGTTTCGTCGTGTACAGGCGCCGAACGGGTTTTGGTGGTGACGCTTGGAGACAGTCTGAGCGCTGGTGACGGGGACAGTGTCGAAAACAGAGGCTATCCTGTGAGGCTGGAGCGTATACTCAGAGAAAGAGGCATAGAGGCGCGGGTGCGCAATTTCGCAATATCCGGGGACACATCTTCGGATCTCGTAGCGAAACAACTGGAGCCGGCGCTTCGGGAGCTTGAAGCCGCCACAGACGCGAAAAAGGTCGCTCTCGTCTGGATAGGAAGCAACGATATGTTCGGATTTTACAACTATACCGCGCATGAGGATTGGTGTCTCGATATGGGCAAAGAGGCCTGCAAAAGATCCGAGATGAAAACCGCGGTCGAAAACATGAAAAAGACAGTCGACGCTCTAAGTGAAGCTGGGGCATCCGTGGTGATCGCTCTTCTCGACGACCAGACTCGACGACCAGTAGTCGCGGACAAAAAGATACGATCCGAGTTTTTCCCCGGTATCGGAGACAGAGATGTAGAGGATATGTCCAGACAGATTGGTCTATACAACGAAGCCGTCAAAGCGATCGCGTCAAAAAAAGGCGCTTCTACGGTCGATTTTTTTAAAGATTCGATCTTTTACGACAAAAACATGCTCAGTGAAGACGGCAACCATCCCAACGCCAGAGGATATGATGAGATCGCCAAAAAATGGGCAAGAGCCGTGATGCCCATAATTCAGGTCAGATAGCGCGCTTTCAGCTTCGTGGTCTCATTTGTCCGGAGATCCGGACAAATGGTTCAACTTAAATATGATATTATTGTCGGACAATGCAGAGCTACAAGGAAACGGTAAAGATATGGAAAAGTTGATCAAGCCTTCGGAGTACGCCAAAAGGGCCGGTATATCGAGACAGGCGGTTTATGCCAAGATAAAAAAAGGGATTTTGTCTTCCAGAAATGTCAATGGCAAAATCTACATTGTGGACGATGATATGGACAGCGGAAAGGATGGTGCCGCCTCGGGTCGCCAAAAAGCTTCTCCCGAAATTTCCGAAGTGGCCTCGTCCTCTGGGAGAAGCATGAGAGAGCTTTTGCTGGCCAAAGAGGAGACCATTTCGGTGCTCAAAGAGACCATAAAGGACATGAAAGAGACCAATCACATGATAACCTCCACCCTTCGGAGTGAGGTCGAACTCCTCAAAGAGGCTTTCGGAGAGATGAAGACCCTCTACGCCGCCCAGATCGAGCATATGAAAAGATCCGAAGATGCCGAAATCGGTGACGAGGAGGATGCGGACGAGATCGTTCCGGTCGAGGATGAGCCAGAGCAGCCGCCAGCCAAAGATCCCGGCAAAAAGAGTGAATCCAGGTGGATATCCATGCCCGCCTGGTTGTACAGACATGGAATCGAAAAGAAGAAATATGTGAAAGAGGCCAGAAAAAGAGCGAAAAAACTTCTCAAAGAGAAAGATCCGAGGATAAAGAAGGAGAATGGGGAGTATTATCTCAAGACACAAAAAGGTCTCGAAAAAGAGCTTTTGAAAAATGGAGGGAAATAGAGCTTGGGCGCGTTTCTCAGAGAGTATCCATTTCATCTGTCGATAGTGGCGCTCGTGGCTGCGGCCTATTTCGAGCATCTGCTCGTTTCGACGGTTTTTTTGAATATGGCCGCATTCGTCGGACTTTTCGCGGTTATCGTATATAGCGCTCTTAGTGTAGCCCACCACGCTGAACTGCTCGCCGAAAAGTTCGGAGAACCGTACGGTACGCTGATATTGACGATGAGCGCAGTTTGCGTGGAGATCGTGATCATAGTCATCATGATGCTGCACGAACACAATCCGACTCTGGCCAGAGATACGGTCTATGCCGCCGTCATGCTCGATATAAACGGTCTGCTCGGTTTCGCCGCGATAGTGGGAGGGATCAGACATGGAGAGCAGCCCTACAATGTGGACTCTTCCAACTCCTACCTCTCCATGCTCATGATAGCTATAGGAATCTCTATGATCATACCCGATTTTCTGCCGCGGGACAGCTATCACTCTTTTATGCTTTTCAATGTGTTCGTATTTGTGATGCTCTATATCGTGTTTACCAGGATACAGCTCAAGGATCACAGATATTTTTTCACTTACACCAAAACCAAAGGGGCCGACGATGGAGGAGAGAGCGCTCACCATGCCGACATAAACGCTATATATCACTCTGTCATGCTCATACTATCCATCGTGATGATAGGTCTGCTCTCGGAGCTTCTCTCCGTTTTCATGTCCAATACCCTGAAAAGCTTCGGTTTGCCTCTGGCCATAGGCGCTGTAGCCGTAGCCGTCATATCGGCCGCGCCCGAGCTCATAACGGCTATCAGGGCCGCGCTTTCGAATCGCATGCAGACGGTGATAAACATAGCGCTTGGAGCCTCCCTGGCCACCGTGCTGCTGACGGTGCCGGCCGTCATCGTGATCGCGAGAATAACGGGACTGGATATCACCCTTGGCCTCACTCCCATACAGGCGGTCATGTTGACCCTGACGCTGCTGACCGGCATGATAAACTTCAACGACGGCGAAACGAATGTGCTTGAAGGATTCGTGCATTTTATTCTTTTTACCGTTTTTGTATATCTGATATTTGTATAGTGCGATATGGACGCATGATCGTCCGATGCACTTCGCGCGACAACGGTCGCATCTTTGTGGCTCTGCCCGCTATGCTATACTATATGGCAAAAACGGAGAAGAGATTGGAGGCGGAATGATAAAAAGGAGAAAGGGGATCGTCTGGGCAGCGGGAGTACTCTGTTCTTCCTGGTTGTATGGAAGCTGTGCCGATCTCGTCAGAGCGTATCCGGACTTTATCGAGGGCTGCAAGACCAATACCGTAATATGGCGAGACGGCACCAAAATGGTCTATGATGATGGCAGACGCAAAAGTTTTGCCGAGGCACTCAACCATCCGGATATCGAAGATATGTTTCGCTACAGCTACCCAAGAGGGGCGGCGCGATACAATCGTACTCCTCCGGTCGATTTCGATCCGGGCCGCATAAGGTACGAACCGCTGTTCAAAAAAATGTATGGAGCGTCGGCTTCAGAAGTAAGAAAACATTTGACGAGCATAAAGTGGTTCGGTCAAAAAGTGCGTGTGACCAAAGTCAACGGTGTAGCGGCGCGCCTCAGAGCGGTAGAGAGAGATTTGGCCTCCAGACCGGAGCTCAAAAAATATCTGACTCCTGTTGGTGGGACATTCAAATGGAGATATATCGCTGGTACGAAACGCTTGAGTGTCCACTCTTTCGGAGCGGCGATAGATATCAATGTCAAACATTCGGCATATTGGCGTTGGAGCAAAGGCAAATATCGATATAGAAACGAGATTCCACTCGAGATCGTCAAGGCGTTCGAAAGGCATGGTTTCATCTGGGGAGGCAAGTGGTATCACTACGATACCATGCACTTCGAGTATCGTCCGGAACTGCTTGGAATTGGATCAGACAGAGCTGGCCACGAGGCGAAGGCGCCCAGACATAAGAGTGCCAAAATATCAGAAAAATCCCATAGAGAAAAAGCAGTCGGGACGAGCTATGTCGTCTCGAAGGGTGACACCCTCTACGCTATCGCGAAAAAGTACGATACGACTCCCGAAAAACTCAAGGAGCTCAACTCTCTCGAGAGTGACGATATCAAGGTCGGGCAGAAGCTCAGGGTACCCGGACGCGATGATTGAGATGCAGCCTGAACCGCTACAGATCAGCTTCGTATGTGACAAAAGCAAATTTTCATTATAATGGGCGGATAAAAATGTGAAAAGGCGGAGCTTGCGGGCATCTCTCGAGATAGAAGAAACATCACCGGAGAGTATTGTTTTGCGACTGAAAGGCGACTGGACGAGAGACTACGCGGGCAGTGCGGTCAGGCAGCTGGACAGATTCTGCAAAAGAAGCGATATTGGATCCAGCAGCGTGATGTTCGATTTTTCGGAGGTAGACTCCATAGATTCTGCCGGAATGGTACTGATCGTCAAAAGCATCAATCGCCTGGTAAAGAAGGGCTGCACAGTCGCGGTTGACAATGCCACAGAAGAGCAGGAGAGACTGCTGGTCTTTCACCGCAAGAACTTCAGGGCCAAAAAGATCTCTTCGAAGGCAGGAGATAGTCTGGGCATATCTTCGCTGATATTCGGAAAGGTCATCGACTATCTGCGTGGAATAGGTGATTTCCTGGTGTTTGTAGGCGAATTGAGCCACTATCTGTTCATGACGATCCTCAAGCCCGGAACTTTGAGAGTGAGAGCTATCGTCAAGCATGTCGAGCTTTCCGGAGTCAAGGCGCTGCCCATAGTCAGTCTTACATCTTTTCTGGTCGGCCTGGTCGTGGCCTATCAGGGCGCGGAGCAGCTGCAGAAATTCGGGGCCAATATATTTATAGTGGAGATGGTGTCCATATCCGTATTCAGGGAGCTCGCTCCGATGATCACCGCGATTGTCATAGCGGGCAGAAGCGCCAGCGCCTACACGGCGGAGATAGGCACGATGAAGATCACGGAAGAGGTGGACGCCATGAGAACGATGGGGTTCGAGCCGGTGGTGTTTCTGGTTATCCCCAGAATGCTCGCCCTGATGATTTCTTTGCCGCTGATCGTCTTTTTCGCCGACATGGTCGGAGTCTTCGGAGGCATGATAATAGCCGATCTGCATCTCGATATATCTTTTACGGAGTTCATAGACAGGATGCATGCCGAAGTTCCCCTGAAGCATATAGTGATAGGGCTGATAAAGGCTCCGGTTTTCGGTATGGTGATAGCGGCGATCGGATGTTTCAGGGGATTTCAGGTAGAAGGCAGTACCGACAGCATAGGCAACTATACGACGATCAGCGTGGTCAACGCCATATTCTGGGTTATCGCGCTCAACGCGCTGTTTTCCGTTATTTTGACGGAGATAGGCATATGAGAGAGAAGGTGATAGTCGTCGAGGATGTCGTTACGAGATTCGGCAAAAATGTCGTGCACGATGGAGTGTCGTTCTCTATCGGCAGAGGAGAGATATACGGATTGCTTGGTGGCAGCGGATCGGGAAAGTCCACGCTTCTTAGAGAGATGATCATGCTTCAGAGATTCGACAAGGGCGAGATATATGTTTTGGGCAAGAGACTCAGAGGTATATCGTCCGCGGATGCCGAAAGCCTGAGAAGAAGGTGGGGGGTTCTGTTTCAGTTCGGAGCGCTCTTCTCGTCTCTGAGCGTATTGGAAAATGTAGGTGTGACTTTGAGGGAGTATACCGATCTTCCCCGCTCCGTGATAGACGAAATAGCGCAGACAAAACTGAAGATGGTCGGCCTGCCACCGAAAGCGGCGGCACTCTACCCTTCGGAGTTGAGTGGAGGCATGAAAAAGAGGGTTGGCCTTGCCAGGGCTCTGGCGATGGATCCCGAACTGCTTTTTCTCGACGAGCCTACGAGCGGCCTCGATCCCGCCAGCGCCGAAGCTTTCGACAGACTCATTGTCGAGCTGAGAAACATGCTGGGGTTGACCGTCGTGATGGTTACGCACGATCTGGATACGATCAAGCACGCTCTGGATCGTTTTATAATTTTGCACAACAAAAAGGTTTTGATCGAAGGGACATACGAGGAGGCTGTCGGTTATGAGCATTACGCGATCAGAGATTTTTTCAAGATTGAAGGGTAGGCAGAGATCATGGAAAGCAGAGTGAACTATATGGTGACCGGCGCGTTTGTGGTCATATTCGGGGCCGCGCTTCTGGCGTTTGTGTTCTGGATGGGAAAATATGGATACGAAAAAGAGAGCTACGATCTCTACAGGATATATCTGGATGAATCGGTCTCAGGTCTCAACGAGGAGTCGCCGGTCAAATACAAAGGGGTCGAGATAGGAACTGTCAGCGCGATAGGCATTTCGAAAAAAGACCCCGAAAAGATCGAAGTGGAGTTGCAGGTGAAAAAGGGCACCCCCATAAGGGAAAACGCAATCGCCCAGCTTGGTTCCCAGGGGATTACCGGATTGAAGTATATAGAGATAGGAATAGATAGTGAGTACAAGGGCCCCAAACCCCCTCCTCTGATAGAAGCGAACGAAGAGGGCTACAGGATCATCAGGAGCGGCAAATCGCTTTTGGGGCAGCTTGGAGACTCCGCGGAAACCATAACCAGAAAAGCAGAAACTCTTTTGAAAAATCTCAACGAGTTGCTTGTCAAAGAGAATATTGACAACTTCAAGAAAATTCTCGCCAATACCCGGGAGGCCACATCCTTCATCGTCAAAAAAAAGGTCGAGATGGACAGGATGCTCAAGCAGGCGGAGAAACTTTTTTCCAACGAAAATGTCAAGAATATAAAGAGTATGCTCGCCAATTTGGATAACGCCAGCGAAAAGATATCGACGATATTGAAAAAACATGGGGACAGGATAGCACGGGATATGGAGGAGACATCCAAAGAGGCCAGGAGACTGGTGGCAAAGATCAGAAAAAGTGCCGACGCGGGCAGTTACGACCTGAAGAGGATAGCGGAGGCTCCGCTGGAGCATCTCGAAGAGATACTCGAGGAGACGAAAAGGATGCTGCGAAGTACCCAGGAGATGGTCGAGTCTCTCAGAGAGAGCCCAAGTGATATCATTTTCAGATCCAAAGAGATAAAATATGGACCGGGGGAGATATGATGATTAAAATTGTGAAACTGACCGCACTGTTCGCGGTGACGATATTGGTGTTTTCTGGATGCGCGGGCAAAAAGGTTGGAGCCGGCAGGGTCTATACGATAGATCCCGATAAGGGGCTCTGTAAACGATACAGGACATCTCCCGCCACTGTCAAGGTGACGCCGCCGTTCTCAGGCAGAGATATGGACAACACAAAGATTCTCTACAGCGAAGACAGGTACGCTCTGGAAGGTTATGCTCTGAGTCGCTGGAGCGATACTCCGTCGGGAATGCTGCAGAGAGCGATGACCGAGGCGCTTGATGCCTCCAGAATATACAGAAATACCGTCAGTTCTCGTATCAAGACCAGAAAAGACTATCTGCTCCAGAGCGAGATCAGGGAGTTCAGGCAGGTTTTCGACAACAACGCATCTTACGGGGTATTGAGAATCAGAATGTATCTGCTCGACAGCAGAAGCGGCAGACTGATCTCTTCGAGAGGATTTGGGTACAGGGTCAAAGCGTCATCCAACGACACCTATGGTGCCGTCGAGTCACTCAACAGGGCTGTGTCGATGATGTTGCGCGATATGTGCAGGTGGCTTTCGAGAGTTCATTGAAGACTGTCTCGAACGCCTCTAAACACTTGGATAGAAAGGATCTAAAATGCCGGAGAGTATAAGCCAGTCCGATCTGGACAAATTGATGTCCCTGAATGCCAAACTCGGGAACGATACCGATCTCGTCAAGCGAATAACGATCATATCCAGAACGATAAGGGAGATCATCGGAGCCGAGAGATGCACTCTTTTCGTACGGGACAGGAATGTGGGATCATTCTGGACGGCTTATGCCGATGGGATCAACTATATAGAGATACCTCAGGGGCGAGGCATCGTGAGCGAAGTGTGCAGTACGGGTGAAACGCTCATAGAGAACGATGTGGAGAGTCACGAGGGCTTCGATGGCAGAGTGGACGAGAGCTCGGGATTCAGCACCAGATCGATGCTGGCCATGCCGGTAAGAGGCTTTGGTGGGGAGTGTATCGGTGTCGTTCAGTTGCTGAACAAATATGATGACGAGCCATTTGGCGAAGGAGACGAAAAAGTGCTTCAGTTCGTCATAAACCACTTCGCGGCATATATTCAGTCGATGGTGCACGAGCACACATGAAAGCCTGTCCGCTTTGCGGTCAACCCAAAACGCTCTTTCCGGCAATTACGCTGAAAAACATGATGACGAAAAGCGCGCCGAAGAGGTTTGCGTATCTTTTGTTGCCGATAAATATGGAAACGACAGTTCCGACCACTGTACAGAGAGTGAGTATGCCGTAGAGTATGAAAAGCAGTCTTATGGGTTCCTGAGAAACCGCCAGGGACGATCCGTTCTTTTCAAATAGTAGTTCGACAGCTATCATCGCTATCCATAGAAATATGAATATGGCTGCAAAAGAGAGCCAGAAAAGAAATTCCACTTTGCCGCTGCGCCTCATTCTGTTTCATCCCCTTTGCTTTTACGGCTTTCCATTTATGGAAGTATAGCAGAGAGATTCACGCTTTTTTCATGCACAGTTTCGCTACAGTATCTCTTTTTCACTGAGTATGCTCCACTCGTAGAATGGCAGAGCCTCGAAAACAACCCCTCTGTGCTCGAACGAATAGCGTTCCGATACGGTTACTACGCAGGCTTTTTGGCCAAACCTGCTTCTCCTTTGGTTTTTTATTCTCCTCTCGAAAGCCTCTTTGTTCTGGAATGGAGCGGGAAAAACCGCGATATCGAACTCCGGCAGCATATAGCCTCCCGTGGAACCTGTGTAGTGAAACTCTATTTTGTGTTTGAACAGGGCGAGCGCTATCATACTTTCGAAAGTCACGGCGAAAGGCTGAGTCTTGTTGAGGTATCTTCCCAGAGCGAAGTCGTAAAGAAACATTCGTGGGTGTCTGCCCTTCTCGTCCCCTGCAAACAGAATCACCTTCTCTTCCTTGAATCGCTCCAGCGTTTTATAGACCCAGTCTTTGGATATGCGAAAATACTCTTTGGCGAATGTATATATATGATGCGCCGTTATGCGTTTGCCGTGAAATCTCGACAGCACGAGCAGGAGCCGACTCTCCTGCGGATCGAATTTTTCGTAGAAGAAGTTTCTCAAGCCCAGCTGCGCGGCTGCCGGAGAGGTTCTGCTCAGAGAGGGAAGCCCTCCGACTCTTATGAAGCGGTTGAAACTGTTTTCTGCCGAAATGCCCCTGTCGAACCCCAAAAACTCTTCGTAGTCCAGCGGAAAAAGCTCCAGTATCTTGCCGGGAGGGTTTTTTGGGAGCGTACGAGATACAGTTACGACTCTCTTGACTTTGGGCAGATACTCCAGAAATCTGTCAAAATAGTGATCCAGAATGAGAGTATCTATCTCCTCCTCCTGCATGAAGAGCTCTATTTCGGAGCTGCCGATATCCTCCATCGCAAAAAGCGGATCCTGACAGTCTATATATAGATAGCTGTTTGCTGGAAGATTTCTTGTGAAGTCAACTATAAGGGATGTCTTTCCCGTGCCTCTCGCCCCATAGAGAGAGAAGGAGCCAGATTCCGGCAGTATCGTCTTGCGGGGATAAAAAAAATCGTTTTTAGGGCTGTGCGAGAAAAACTCTTCAAGAATATGCATATTATTCCTTCTTAAAAGGAAATTTTATTCATATAATATCGTTAAATCGTCCCAAAGTAAAGGGCAATATACTCTTTTTTCAGTATAATCTCCTTCCAATTTTATGTCGGGGTTCGCCGACGAGTTCTTTAATGAAGGAAAAAAATGGAAAAAATCAGACTGAAGCTGAAGGCTTACGATCATCGTGTGCTCGACAGATCCGTCGCGTCCATCGTGGATGCCGTCAAAAGGACGGGAGCGGAGCTGAGAGGGCCCATACCGATGCCTACAAGGATAAAGAGATATACGGTGTTGCGCTCTCCACATATCAACAAGGACAGCAGGGAGCAGTTCGAGATTCGCATACACGCTCGTATGATCGATATCGTTTCGGCGACTTCGGACACTATAGATTCACTGATGAAACTGGATTTGGCTCCCGAAGTGGAAGTAGAGATCCGGTCAATGGACAAATAAGGAGCAGCGGATGGAATTTATCGTAGAAAAGATAGGCATGAGCCGTACGGTCGATGTGCCAAGTGTTCCTGTTACTCTATTGAAGGTCGTGGATGCCAGGGTGTGCGAGGTCAGAGACGACGGCAAAGCACTGGTGGCTTACAGCGCGGGCAAGCGTGTCAACAAAAGCATCGAGGGTCAGCAGAAGAAGTATGGGATACCAAAAGAGTTCAACAGATTCATGACCATTGAGGTAGCTGAAGGTGTGGAGCCTGGAGATCTGGCTCCCGCACCCCTTGCGAAAGCGTCAGTCGTCAAGACCTCTTTCAACAGCAAAGGTAGAGGCTTCAGCGGTGTCATGAAGAGGCACGGATTCGCCGGAGGACCAGGCGCTCACGGTTCGAGATTTCACCGTGCCCCCGGTTCTATCGGTA
>CAZYUW010000102.1:0-26023 GCA_964650685.1 uncultured Nitratifractor sp. | reverse complement strand
ACTGATATGATAGAGTCGAACTATCAACAGCCCCCACATCACTACAAAAATGAACAAAACTATTCTCATTCTCATATCAATACCGCCACCAGAATATCCATGATCAAAGAAAAATAGAGTAAGGAGTTAATGGTGATACTGTTGGTTTCAAATATAAAATCGTAACCCACTATCAAAATCAGATATATCAGATCCACTGCCGCCACCGTAATGACCGCGATACACACTTCGCATCTCTTCAGCATATCGAGTTTGTGGTAAAAAAACTGATAAAATACAAGCACAGCCAGAAGAATTACCAGAATCGGAAGAGATAGATTTATCTCCAGATTGACCAGATAGAGCAATGCCAGGACGATATATCTCGCCCCCCTGCCCTCTAAACCCAAAATAAAAATGTACCCCGCATAACCTATAAAAAGAGGAAGTTCGACATATATGGATACCATCATCGGATACATCACTACGAAAGATATGACAAGTGCGCGAAATATCCATACGAGCAGAATTTTTAACACCTATCAGTCCTCGCTGCCGACTCTATATACGAGTGAAACCTCATTGCACAGGGGAAAATGTATGCATTTTATACAGTCGGCCCATATTTTATGATTGGGTATGGACTCTTTCGGTATATCTTCGAAACCGATCTTTTTGAAAAACTCCGGCAGATATGTCAATACCAGTACCTCTTCGATACCCAGTTCGGACGCCTCCCGCAAAAGTATCGAAACGAGTTTCTTTCCTATAGATTCGCCTCTATGCTCTTTGTGAACTATCAGACTTCTGATCTCAGCGAGTCTTGAAGAGTGTATGTGCAAAGCCGCGTAGGCGATAACTGCTCCATCCTGTTTCGCTATGGTATAACTTCTTATGTTCGTCGCCACCTCGTCGTCACTTCTGGGCAGTATGACACCCTCTTCTATTTCGCTTTTGACAATCTCCTGCATCTGTGGAATATCGCTAAGTTTCGCTTTTGTAAACTCAATCAAATCTGACTCCAAACAGTGTGGAGAATATCTCTTCGTGTATTCTCTCTCCACCGGATTTTTTGGTGTTAGACACCATTATAGCACCCGGAAATTCTCTCTTGAGAGCGGAAATTTCTTTCTGTTTCAGCTTATCTGTCTTGGTAAACACACTAAGATATCTCTGATCCGGTCTGAGCATACTTTTGATATACGCCTCTACGGATTCGTCTATAACGGTTCTGGGATGCCTGGCGTCTCTGAGATGGATAAAGAGCCTTATCTCCACTCTGTGCTTAATGAATTCGTTGAGATTCTTTTGCCAAAGCTCTTTTATGGATTTTGAAACTCTTGCATAACCAAAACCCGGCAGATCGACGAAGCGGATACCGTACCTCTCATCGCCAAATCTGTATTTGATATCGAAAAAATTGATCAACTGGGTTTTGCCCGGTGTGGATGAGCTTTTTGCCAGATTTTTTCTGCCAGTAAGCATATTGATGGTAGAGCTTTTGCCGACATTGGATCTGCCGAGAAAAACTACCTCGCTCATGCTCTCGATCGGTGAATCGTCTATTTTTTGCGCCGATTTTAAAAAGTCGGCGCCTGTCAGAACAGGTTTTCTATATGCCAATATCGCTCTTTCTCGCTATTTTTTGCCTGAACGCTTTTTTTTGTCCTTCATCTGAAAGATGAATTTGACAGGCTTGTTCTTCGTGCTGGTAACAGAAGCGTTTTGCTTCTTGTTGTCGAGATATATTACAGAACCGCTCATTTTTCGTTTGTTGAGAATATCTTCGAGTTTGGCGTTGCCTTTGAGTTTATAGCTGTCATCTTTGACATTGTAGACCATGTAGTTGCATCTGCCTTTTATGTGCTGGGAGGGTCGAATGATCTCGAAACGGACATTTTTTATGGCGTGATACTCTTTGGCCTCATTGTCTTTGTCGAGATATATTATAAATTTATCGGCATCAATTTTGCTTTTACCCTCCTGGGCATGCGCATGACCTTCGAAAACAGCCTGCTTCTTACTGTCTACATGGGTAAATTTGTCCGCGGTGACCTCCAGCTTGCCGGCATAGCCCAAAATAAAAAAGGTCGAACAAAGCAGCAATATCCTCCATCCATTCATATCATATCCTGTTTTTTCGATAATTATATCCAAATTGAGTGTTCAGAATTCTGCAATATCAAACCGCATATTGGAGAATGATTCCGGCAATGCACAGCAGTCAACGATTTTTGATGCCGTTTTTTTCGACCTTTTTTTCTTTGAAGTAGTATTTGCCGTAAACTTCGCTGGCTTCGGTATATTTCATTCTGCTGTCATAGTAGAGATTGTAGCCTATGGCTACACTTTTGTCTTTATGGATCTCGAATCTGCCAAACGAATACAAAACTCTTTTTTTTCTGTCGTACCTGATTTTGTCGGCGAGAAAAAGCGTTCCATCACTTCTGAGCATCGAAACATTGCCCTCCATGAATATATCCTTTTTATCTCCTCTGGCCTTTTCGGCTCTGAGTGAATCTATCTCCGGTGTTGACATGAAAAATTTGACGAAATGCCACTTCTGTCCGATTTTGTAGGCGTATTTAGCCTGAATATCATTCAAAAGATCCGTCGAATTTACCTCCCTGAGCTTCGCGTCGTTCAGCTCGATATTCTTGATCTCACCAAGCTCTTTGCGCCTGATTTTTTCGAACTCTTTTTCAGTTCTGTTGGCCAGAAAGAGAAACAGCACCAAAACAGCGACAACTACCACCTCTATTTTAGAGACCATAATCCAGCCATCTCCTCTTGAAGCCCTTCGCGCTCTATGAGATAATCGATCATCTCTCTGACGGCTCCATTACCGCCCCTGCGCTCCAAAACGCGATCGGCAAGCTGTCTGACAAGCCTGTCCGCGTCGGCCGGAGCGAATGAAAGACCCGCCTCCTGCATCATACCGTAGTCGTTGAGATCATCCCCTATCACGGCCACCTGATTCCATCCAATATCAAGTTTGCGCATTATCTCCATGACTTTGGCTTTTTTATCTTTTATGCCCTGATAAACAAAGGGTATTTTCAACTCTTTCGCTCTGCGTTCGACCAGAGATGAGTCGCGTCCCGTAACGATAGCCGCACTTTTGCCCAGACGAATCCAACTGGCGATCCCGAGACCGTCTTTGACATTGAACGATTTGATTTCACTGCCGCTGTCGGTATAGAGTATACTGCCATCTGTCAATGTGCCGTCCACATCCAGTACTATCAGCTCTACAGACACTACAAAACGCCTTTTGTACTGGGAGTTTCTGTGCGACTGTTTGGAGCCAGTGCCCGCCTGAGAGCCAGAGCGAACGCTTTAAATGTCGCTTCGGCGATATGATGTCTGTTTTTTCCTCTGATGAAATGTATATGGGCTGTCATGGGAGCATTGTGGACAAAGGCTCTGAAAAACTCCTCTATCAGCTCCAAATCGAACTCTCCCGCTTTTCCTTCCAATGGCAGGTCGTAGTGCAGGTAGGCACGATTGCTCATATCTATATCGCATGATATCGCCGTTTCGTCCATTACCGCGACGGCATTACCAAATCTCTCTCTGCCGCGCAGCGGATAAATTGATTCACCCAGAAGAGATCCAAGGACTATGCCGATATCCTCTGTGGTGTGGTGGGCATCGATATGCAGATCCCCCTTGCACTTTATAGTCATGTCCATCAATGAGTGCCTCGTGAACGAATCCAGCATATGATCCAGAAAACCCACTCCTGTATCTATCTCGGATTTACCGCTTCCTTCTATCGCAAGTTTCGCGTAGATATCGGTTTCACTGGTCTCTCTTCTCTTTTCAGACATCTTTACCCCCTCTTTTATGGTCGGATAAGGAATCCGCCCTTAACATTGTATCTGTTTATGAAATCTCTCGCTTCTTCAGCAGAACCGAATCCCATGACCCATACTCTGAACAGAGGCATACCATTCACATCGAATCTCCTTATCATGACTCTCTGCCCTCCTCTCGTGAAAGCGGAATATTTACGCCTGTATATGTTTGCGCCCTCTATACGACGAAACGCTCCAACCTGCACACCAAAATCCGTCAAATGCACACTTGGAACCGACTCGCTTCCGGAACCCGGAGCCGGCCTGTAAACCTGTCCGGCAAAACCAAGTACGGTTATTCTGACTCTGGCAAGACCAGTTTTGTCGAGTCCTATCTCTTTGCCGGCGGCATACGAACAGTCTATTATCCTGCCTTTGACGAAAGGTCCTCTGTCGTTGATGCGCACAATCGTACTTTTTCCGTTGCCAAGGTTTTCCACTTTGACCATAGTGTCCATAGGCCATGTCTTGTGAGCAGCCGTTTTGGAGTACATATTATACCTCTCCCCATTGCTCGTTCTGTGGCCGTGAAAATCTGTACCGTACCAGCTTGCTATACCCGTCATGGAATCACCGACTTTTACATAGGTAGGCCTGTATGTTTTTCCGTTGACAGCGTAGCTTCTCATAGTCGCCTTGTGTCTGGCGGCACTCGTATGCCCGGGAACCGTATACGCGCCCTCTCCCGACACGCAGCCGTTTATCGTCGCTGCGACAATGATCGCCAATCCGACCGACCAGACTCCAGTGAAACTTTTCCGGTTATCGATCATAGCATCTCTCATTTTTTAATATCAATTATTCCACGCTTCACCTTTAAGTTGGCTTTCTGCGGTGAAAATAGTCAAAATCTACGAAATTTCCCATAGACTCTCTCCGTTACAGGCACCATTATCATGCTCCCGGGTTTCAAATTGCTCTCACCGAGCTGATTCGCGATAATGAGGTCCAGTGGAGTGGCGCCGTAACGCCTGGCGATCTTTTTCAGCGTATCACCTTTGCGCACTATATGGGTAATCAAATGGGAGTAACCGTGCAACTTGTACAGATCTTTCAAAGTCGGAGGATGATAAAAGGCTCTATAATAGGGTAGATTTTCTACCGGGATGAATATCTGTGTCATGCCTATATCTTCTGTGATATCTCCACCGTGCAAATGGGATATATGCGGATTGAGCCTGGACAGTTTCACCAGATCCATGTGCAATACTCTGGCCAGTCTGGCGAGAGTCGTTCCTCCATAGATGTTTACCAGCACTTCACTTTCAGGCAATATAATCTCTTTGATTTTTCTGTCCTTTTTGTCCGGACTCATCTTGATTTTTTCGCCCATTATGGACAGAAGGATAATCTTTTTCAGATATTTTCTGGTCTCCCGCGGTATATAGGCTTTTTCTTCATTCATCAAAAGCTCGAAATCGTCGCTTCCGGCAGCCTTTATGGCCTTTTTGAGTCTGCCCTCGCCACAGTTGTAGGCCATCATCACAAGATACCATTTGCCAAACATGCTATAGAGCGACTGTATATACTTCATTGCCGCCTGTGTCGATGCCACCGGGTCGTATCTCTCGTCTATATTTTTATTTACCTTGAGATCGAATCTACGGGCAGTAGCCGCCATGAACTGCCACAATCCCGCGGCCTTTTTTTCCGATGTGGCGAAACTGCGAAATCCAGATTCCGTCATAGACAGATAAACGAACAGATGACTCAAACCCTGAGAATGCAGCAGATCCCTGAAAAGTGGTATATATCTTTTGCCCCTTTTTAGAGAATTTTCATAAAACTCTCTATATCTTTTTTCGTTATTCGAAACAAATTTCACGAAATCGGGATTTCTTATATACTTTTTATCTATATCGAACTCTCCCAAAACAGTCTCATAACCTGGATAGCTCAGGGTGAGATCGGCCAGAGCGCTCAATATTGTCAAAAACAATAGCAGCAGCGTTACGATTCTCATGATCATCATATCCTAAAAAGTCGCATTGTATTTTCTCTACACAAAAGCTCCAATTCATCTTCGGAAACTCCTGTTAATCTCGCCATCTTTTCAAGTATCAATCTACAGTAGGCCGGCTCATTCCGTTTGCCTCTATATGGATGGGGGGTCAAATATGGACCGTCGGTCTCTATAAGCAGTCTATCCGAAGGGATTTTTGGCAATACCGCAGTAAGTTTTTTGGCGTTTTTGAATGTCACCACTCCGCCGATACCGAAATAGAATCCTTTTTCAGAGAGCTTCAACAGTTGATGATCGGCATTGTAGCAGTGCAGCACCCCTCCTTTCGTTCCCGCCAGACTTTCCAGCAAATTCTGAGAATCTCTGCTGGCATCGCGAATATGCACGATAAGTGGCTTCTGGCAGCTTTTGGCCAACTCTATCTGATCTGCAAAAACCTCTTTTTGTATCTTTTTCAGCTCCTTGGCACTCTCCTCGTCCCTGGGCAGACGATAATAGTCCAACCCACACTCTCCTACGGCTACGCACTTCTCGTGCGACACGAAACGCTCCAGAAACACTCTATCGTAACTATGGGCATCATAAGGATGAACACCGACAGCAAAAAACACATCCTCATATCTTTCTGATATATCTACAGCCCTCTGAAGCGTGGAAGGATCGGCGCCCGGAATGATAAAACGCCCCACTCCTTCAGCGTAAGCCCTGTTCAAAATATCATCGAGATCATCCGTGTATCTATCGTCGTCAAGATGAACATGGGTATCGACTATCATACAACCGAACTCTTTTTTGGTGTATTATATCAAAGCATTCATATCTGAACCCATCTGCGGTGTGCTTTTGTGTCCACATACCGAAAAAACCAAAAACGCGTCGCTTTCAGCAGTACAGAAATTCTGCATGTTAATCTATCGCTTTCACGAAGAGTTTATTTGCGTCGACATATATTTTCAGCAGTGGCATTCCATGCAAAATAGATTTCTCGAGCTCTCCAAGTGAGATATCCACAGGATATATATCCATGGAATCAATTCTGCTTCTTTTGGCGACTGTATCGAATATGCCAACCCCACTATCCTCGCTATCGCCATTGCCTTTATAGTAGTTGGCTCTATCCTGGCGCAGGATAGATATGACGCTTTTGAGTTTCACTCCCCTGGAGTTGTAGTGATCTTTGTGTCCTATGCGGGCAATATAGGTATTGGCATCGGAGCCGGAAAACTTTCTCTCTTTCGACTCTTCGTCGTTTCTGTAGGGCGCGAACTCTTTTGTCCACTTCAATATCTCGGCTCCTTTTTTATCGAAACGCACAAGAAGTTCAGCAATTTCGATTTTCTGTTCTGCATAGAATTTCACCAGATCCATCCTGAAAACATCGATACCGTCTCTATATATGTTGGTAACCCAGGTTCCATATGCGCTCTCGGTACTTCTCCAGACAAGACGCTCGCGACTTGCCGGCATCAACACCTTTGGTTCCAGGGCAACGAAGCGATCTCCCAGCCAACGCAATATTCTATAGTGCAAAGGGGCTATATCACCCAGGGCCTCGGGAGCCAGGAGCTCGATATTGCCGTCCATATCCACATCCAAGGCGATCAGCGGCATCGAATCGCCGTAGTCGGATTTGAAAAAGATATACGGATTCTCTTCGTCTTCGACCGCCGGACCAGACCACAAACGATTACCATCATGATCATCGACATAGAGTCTATAGAAGGTTTCTCCTTCAAGATCAGCAAAGCTCGTCCATCCTATCTTTTCGTTTTTACCGTCACCGTTTAGATCGACTTCGATATGAGCACCGTTGCCTTCTCCGACAGGAATGGGGATTTTGCCGCCAACCGAAGTCAACACAGATAGAACCAGAACTATCACACTTGCTATCCTGAACATAAAGCTATCTCCTTTTTATCTCTTCTCGTCGTGATATTTTGATAAAGATGATTTTTGTTCTATCTTCTAAGGGTGGCTTTCAATCTCCCGGGAGAAAGCAGCAGTTCAACGGCATCCATTATCGAACGACACACGATATCGGCCGAACGGATGGCGGCAGCAGCGCACCCTTCTCCAGCAATCACCGCGACTCCAATGCGCGCCGCCTCCAGCATCAGCGAATCGTTGTTTCCGTTGCCGATAGCCATGCACTCTGCAGCCCCAAGAGCTTTTAAATACTCCATCTTTTCCAGAGTGTGATCCCTGGATGAGAGTATCTCGACCTTGACTGGCAGCGAACGCATCTGACTTTTTACCGTACCGAAAGTATCCGCTGTCAGCAGATGCACATCTACCAGTTCCGCCAAAGTGGGCAATCTGACCTTCAGTGCGCTGTCGAGCTCTCCGTCGAGCGCTATCGTTCCGTTATAATCCAACACCAGGTGCTTCAGCACCACTCGCCCATATGACGGAATATCGAGATCAAGCATCCATCTCCTTTTCACCATTTCGTATAAGTTTTCTGGCGAAAGCGAGAGCCTCCTCGTCAGGCTTTTCACCACCGACTATTCTCGAAATCTCCCGGATTCGCCCTTCATCATCGAGTGTTTCGGCCCTGCTTACGCCAGCGCTCTTTTTGACGAGTATATGCTGCTGCGCCCTGGAACTCAAATGAGGCTGATGGGAGACGGCGAAAATCTGATATGTTTTAGAAAGCGAGGAGATCATCTCCGCGATTGCGATCGATTCGTCTCCACTCACATTCGCGTCTATCTCATCCAGAAAAACGACTCCTTGCTCCTTTTTTCCCTCCAGCGCCACACTCATCAGAGCCAGTCTCAGCCTGTTGAACTCACCTCCACTCAGAGTCGAAACAGCCGAACCTTCCAAACTTATATCGACACTGTCTATACCATTTCTGCCGAGCATCGTTTCCGAAAAAACAAATTTCAGCGCAGAGAGCTTCAAAGATTCCAGGCGTGGAGAAAGTTTCTTCTCCAGAGACAGCGCCTCCTCCTTTCTTTCTGAGCTGATGCGGGCACCGAGGCTTTGCAATATCGAAGCCTCCTCATCGATAAAGCGCTCCAGCTCATCTTTGTCATGTTCTATGTTTTCGTACTTTTCGAGTTCAAGAAGTTTTTTTTCTCTGTACTCCAATGCTTCGGAAACAGAACCATATCTGGATATGAGAGACGATATCTTTTCAAGTCTGTCCAGCACGGACTCTACATCGATATCGGAGAGTTCTTCGGCCAAAGAACCCGCCTCTTCAAAATCGGCTCTAAGCTGATTCATGGCATCGCTGAAATACGATCCGTCCCTCTCCAATAAAGAGAAAAGTTCCTGCACACTCTCCTCCATCTCAAAAACTGCAGAAGCTCTATCCAACGCTTCGTTGATCCTGTCGAGTCTCGAGAGTCGTTTTTTTATCTGCATAAGCTCTTCGTACTCCCCTTCTCTGGGCTCGACTGAAGAGATTCTGTCGATTTCGAAACGCGCGAACTCTTTCAGTTCCGACAGCTTTTTTTCACTAAGAAGAATCTCTTCCAGTTCGGATTTTTTCTCCATATACAGTTCGTATCTTTTTTCGTATTCGTCTACCATGGCCGCGAACTCCTTGGATCGCGACATACGGGAACGATCCAGGAGTCGCACAAGCATATCACTTTGCAGACCCGCTTTATCTCTGACGCTCAGATAGTGTACATACGGGGCAAATATCTCACCGAGAGCGACTCTGGAGATCTTCTGGTTATCCAGATAGAAAGCGGAACGCTCCTTCTTTATAGACCTGATCGTCAGAGTATCGTCCAGCTCATACATTTCACTATCCATTCCCGATGGTCTGATGACCTGCATCTCACACAATCCAGCCTCTGGAGCGGCCAAACCCAGATTTGACAGCAGTGCCTGCATCAATACCGATTTGCCCGCTCCGCTGGGCCCACTGAAAACTACAAGCCCCTGTTTGAATTCGAGTTCAAGCTCCGCAAAACCCAGCAAATCCCGTAGATACAGCCGCTCAATCATTACAGCACTCCGCCACGGAACGGAGAGAGAACGCGCAGCAGACACGCATCATCTCGCCTCCTCCCCCCACGAGAGTTTCTCCCTGAGTACATCGAAATAGTTTCTCTCCATCCTGTGCAGCATCTTGGCTCCAACAGCGGCACCTTTGACGCTGAGCTTCTCATCTGGTTTCAGTTCGTATGCGTCCTGACCATCTATCATGGCTATCACTCTGTTCCTGGGCGAACACAACCCTATTGTAAAATCAGCCGGTACCACAAGTGGACGCTGGGTGAGAGAGTGGGCGCATATCGGAGTCATAATGAATGCTTTGGTAAGAGGATATATGACGGGTCCTCCGGCAGCCAGGTTGTAGGCGGTTGAACCGGTAGGGGTAGAAACTATCAACCCGTCTCCCCTATAGGTGTTGAACCAATCCTCGTTGATGTACGCGTCTATATTGACCATCCTGGATATTGTAGGTCTGGTTATCACTACATCGTTGAAAGCGTAAAACCTCTTCGTACCGTTTGAGCCCTCCACGACGACTTCGATCATCATTCTGTCGTCTATACGATACTCTCCGGCCAATAGATTGTCCAAAAAAGAGTCAACATCATCCAGCCTGATATCAGCCAAAAAACCGAGATTACCGGCATTTATACCCAGCACGGGCTTATGCCACGCGTAGCTGCGCCTGACCAGAGACAAAAGAGTACCGTCTCCTCCCAGAGAAACGAGAAAATCGCTCTCCGCACACATCCGCTCGAATCCAATACCATCTATACCGATCATTTCGGCAGAACGCTCGGCTATCAAGACCCTGATATTTCGAGAGATGAACTTCTCTCTGACATTTTCGAAAATATTTTTTATCTCTGGCGAAACCGGTTTGAGTATAAAACCTGCACACTCTATCTTTTCCATTCCAACCAATGGCAATATGAACTCCTGCTCTCTTCGCGACAATCCGGCAAATCGTTTCTTTATTGGTGTATTAGGTTATCATAAAACAGTTTATGTATTTCCATATCCGTCATCTAAAAAACCAATCGCAATGGATATATGATACAATAGCTTCCATCCAACAGCTCCAAGGAGAACGGTTTTCATGTACGGATTTTACAGGATTGCAGCTGCTGTACCACAACTGAAACTGACCAACCCTATAAGCAATGTCGAATCCATAGTTTCGCTCATGTGCAAGGCGTCCGACGATTCGGTCTCCTTTATGGTTTTTCCGGAATTGACACTGACCGGATATACGGCGGCCGACCTTTTTTTTCAGGAGAAGCTCTACGAAGCTCAGAACGAAGCCTTCGAGACACTGCTAAAAAAAACATCCGATATATCCACTGTAGCAGCAGTAGGGATAGCGTTGCGCGATAGCGACAGACTGTACAACTGTGCCGCCGTGATACAAAACGGCAAAGTGCTGGGGGTGGTACCCAAAAGCTATATACCAAACAAAAGGGAGTTTTACGAAAAAAGGCACTTCACGAGCGGTAGAGACATCACGCGCAGCGAAAGTATGGTCGCAGGCGAGAAAGTGCCTTTTGGAGTGGATCTGCTGTTCGACGACGGCGCGGGCATGACGGCCGGAGTGGAACTTTGTGAAGATTTGTGGGCGGTAACACCTCCAAGCAGCCATATGGCCAGCAACGGCGCCAATGTGATTTTCAATCTCAGCGCGAGCAACGAACTGATAGGAAAAGCGAGATACAGGGAAGAGCTGATCAGATCCCAAAGCGCCAGAGCCGTATGTGCCTACGCCTACGCCTCCTGCGGCGCGGGAGAGAGTACGACGGATATGGTCTTTGGCGGGGATACCCTTATCGCCGAATACGGTACTCTACTTGGCAGAGGAGAGAGATTTCGCCTGGACGAGCAACTGCTGACGGCCGATGTGGATCTGCAAAAACTGCGGGCATTGAGATTGGCTGAAGGGGCATATTCTGACAGCAGAAAAAAGAGAGTCAGAACTGTCACGCTCTCGGAAACACCCAGACCAAAAGAGATAAGACGACAGATAGATCCCCATCCATTCGTTCCCAAAGATTCGATAGAAAAGAGCGAAAGAAGCAAAGAGATCATATCCATACAGGCACATGGACTTGCGCGCAGAATGCTTCATGCCGGTTGCGAAAAAGCTGTTATAGGCGTATCGGGTGGGCTGGACTCGACACTCGCGCTGTTGGTGACGAACGAAGCGTTTCTCCTGATGGAAAAAGATCCCGGCGATATCCTCGCTGTTACCATGCCCGGATTCGGCACCACTGGCAGAACATTGAACAACGCTCTGGCATTGTGCGAAAAAATGGGCATCATGTGTAAAAAGAACGATATAGAACGATTGGCGCTCGAAGAGTTCCGAAGCATAGAACACGACCCATCCAAACACGACACCACATATGAGAATGTGCAGGCGCGGATCAGAACCACTATCCTCATGAATATGGCCAACAAACACAACGGGCTGGTAGTAGGAACTGGGGATTTGAGCGAAATCGCATTGGGGTGGAGTACCTACAATGGCGATCACATGAGTATGTACGCTGTGAACTCATCCGTGCCAAAAACTCTGATAAGATACCTGATAGAGTACTATATGCGAACGCATCCCGATCTTGGAGAGATACTCGCCGATATTCTGGATACTCCCGTAAGCCCGGAACTGCTGCCGGCGGATAGTGGCACCATCACCCAGAAAACCGAAAACATTATCGGTCCCTATGAGCTGCACGACTTTTTCCTGTATCACTTCATCAGATATGGAGCGTCTCCGGAAAAGATCCTGTGGCTCGCTTCGAATGCGTTTGGAGACAAATACGACAAAATGACTATCTCCAAGTGGCTGAAGCTCTTTTTGAAAAGATTTTTTTCTCAACAATTCAAGAGATCGTGCATGCCCGACGGTCCAAAAGTGGGTACAGTCAGCCTGAGTCCAAGGGCGGACTGGCGCATGCCGAGTGATGCCGATGTAGATATCTGGCTGAAAAATCTTCCATAAAAAAATCTATCTGGAAGCATCCGCCAGCGTCAGAGCGAACAACACATTCACTCCATGTCCGCGCACGACACTTCCGGCCTCCTGGAGCGTCAACCCGGTCGTGACTATATCGTCCAGAAGTACGACATCTATACCGCTTGGGCCAGTATATTCGAAATCTCTGGGATTTTCGATCCTGAACTCTATCGTTTTGCCCGCGTAGTCCACTCTGTTGCGCGCGATCAGCTTAGCGTTCAGGGGTTTGAAAGCCCCACTCGCTCCGTAACGACTCAACACCGCTATATGCGAATAGCCCCCCTTTACATATTCATCAACGCCAACTATATACGCTCTGTCGCCTTTTATGATATCGCTGCAAGATTCCAAAAAATCTCCAATGTGTTTTTTCGCGAAATATCTATAGACTCTATATCCGATCGGCGTGTGTTTGGTCAGAATGAAATCCCTGATCTCATCATAGGCAAATAGGCTTACAACCTCCATTGTGCCGATTTTTCTTCTGCTCGGCCTGGGCACAAAAAAACTCTCATGACATCTTCCGCATACGACACTTCGACTGAATCTCCCACAACTCAGACACCTCAAAACACTACACTCCTGTGATATTCCGTTGCACCATTTTATCACGAGTACGATTTCACCCCTGCTGTCTATTTGTTATCTATTTGGAAAATAAGGATCGTTTAAACAGTTTTGGCTATATTCGTTTTCTCGAAAAAGAATGCCAAGGAATGAAGACATGATGCCATTTTCGGACGAGGATCTATGTGTAGCTGTCAAAAACTATCTGCCAGGAATCGAAGAGTATGTCAAATCCCACAGCGGAACGATGCGTTTTCTCGGCATAAAGAGTGGAACTGCATATGTGGAGCTCGGCGGAACATGTAACGGTTGCTCCATGAGCACGATGACAACCAAAATGGTTATAGAAAAGAGGCTTAGAGAACTCATCCACCCCCAACTGAGTGTGGAGAGCATATTTCCGGGGCAGGATGAAACCTTGCCAAAAGATATGATACGCTGTCAGTGATGCCGCCAATCGTCGAAATTGTAAAGAACCTTTTCAAAAGCATCTATCTTCCCGTCACTGACTGAAATCCCTTCCGATTCGAGCAGTTCTATCTTTCGGGCGATTCCCCCTTCGGCGCTGTATCCTCCGATCCTGCCGTCAGAGTTCACTACCCTGTGACACGGTATTTTCGGAGCGTCAGGGTTGCGTCCAAGAGCTCTTCCGACCGCTCGATACGCCCTCGTCCCGATAAAACGGGCTATCTCTTTATATGTCGTGACTCTTCCGGCAGGGATCCTCTCGAGCGCTTTCCATACCCTGATATCAAAATCCGTTTTGTCTTTTTTCATTTCGTTGCCGTTTTGAATCTCCACTCTTTTTTAATGGTCTTGCCTCCCGAAAGAGCAGAAAATCTGACGATGTACTCTCTGTTTGCCCGCAAACGACGCAAAGGTATCATCGCGAAAGTCCCCGGCTGCATCTTTCTATTCGGGTCGTTAGAGCTGGAAAAGACTCTCGATTTGACGATTTTACCGTCGCTGTCGTACAGTTTCAGATATTTGAGTCTGGGATTTCTATAGCGAGACTGATTCATTTGCACGGTAATGGGGAAACCGGAACTCTTTTTTCCGGATGGCGGGTTCGGACGCTCTACAGCGAAGGATCTGGGCACCCCTGTCTGACCTGGATATGGATAAACTACTATAGCCGGATTTCTTCTCCTGCTCCTGTCGAGCGCACTATAAAAAGCCTTCTTGTCTATCTTTTGTGTGCTTCGGCATATGTTTCTCGCATACTCTCCGCTTCCGCCGCGGTTTTTGGTTTTGCGACACAGATCAGCCATATCGGAAACACCCATATCGTACACATATACCCTTCTTGAAGCTCTACCGTACGACGCCGCTCCTATCTCATCCACCTGCATATCAAGAAAAGCCAAACGATGATATACGGTACGAAAGAGTTTTTTTATAGATGATCCAAAATCTCTTTCACCGAAAGATATGTTTTCGATGCCCACACGAGTACCGTATCCAGCTGCAACGATCCTGTCGAAAGGTGTCGTGCCCGTGAAGTATCTCCTGCCTCTCCTCTCGTTGTGTGAGAAAGTTCTGTTGACAGAAAGATATCTGGAGTGGTTGTAGGCGGCCTTTTTCAAGCTGGGGTTTTCTCTCAGACGGGTCATGCCACAGTGCACCCTCTCTCTGTTTATCGTATCGACGGCAACAGAAGCGTATAGCGACATCATGAAAAAAAACAGTACTAAAGATACCCTTTTCGCAAACATAAATACAATTTCCTCGCTGTTTAAAAATATTCGTTAGAATACCATAATTCGATACCGCCAGCTCTACAGGAGGAAGTATTGCGAAATATATATGGCGCTGTCGCCTGTTCGCTGTTTGCACTGCTTGCGCTCTCGACCGGTTGCGCTCACTATGGGCAAAACTGTGTATCCGGCACCAAAAAAGGTCACTTTTGTCATCATGGCCTGGATTTTGGAACGAATATTTCGGGAGATTACACCCAGGGCGTCATAGATGGATGCTCAACCGCCGAAGGATATTTCATCAAAGACTATAATAGATCGTCGAATTCATCTGAGTATAGACTGGGCTGGGAGAAAGGCAGAGCGAGATGCAGACAAAAGATAAAAAAAGACGACAGAGCCCAGATATACACCGTATACGAACAGAGCGTCAAACAAAAAAGAGCCTCTGGCAGAATAGGTAATTATAGTGAAAGTATTGAAAAAATAGACCTTTAGGAGCGAAAAGCGATTAGCATCTACCCTTTTGCACAGTACGGTATCGGATCCTTCATGCCAGCCCGTTCGAATCCTCTGAGCCTCAACCTGCAACTGTCGCACACGCCACAGGCACAATCTTCTTTGCTGTAGCAGCTCCATGTATGCTCCAACCTCACCCCCATACTCACGGCCTTTGTGACTATATCCGCTTTGCTCATATCTATCAGAGGAGTCACTATGGAGATTTTCGTCTCATTTTTCGTGCCCAGATCGATGGATCTCTGCATCGACCCTATATACTCCGCTCTGCAATCGGGATAACCACTGCTGTCCTCTTCCACAACACCTATATATATGCTGTCGGCTTTATGTTTTTCGGCTATGGCGGCGGCAATGGAGAGAAAAATTCCGTTGCGGAAAGGCACATAGGTGACAGGTACTCCGGGCACTATCCCATTTTGAGGTATTTCCAGTTCTCTGTCTATCAGCGCTGAAGCTCCGATCTTTTCGAAAAATGGCAGATCTATTGCATAGTATGTAGAGATACCCAGATCTTCGACAATCTTATAGAAGCACTCCAACTCTTTACGAACCGTTCTTTGGCCGTAGTTGAAATGCAGCGCCACTATTTCGTTGCCTGCCTCTTTGGCCATGTAGGCACTCAAAGCACTGTCCATCCCGCCTGATATGACACATACGGCTTTTCCCATCTCTACTCCATCCCAAATTAAATACGACTGCCTGCGCTTCAATGGGATTTTACCCTATTTTGGGTAAAATCGGCCCGATGTTGAGCATAGAAAACGAAAGCGGTCTAAATCTAGACCCAGGCGTACTGGAGAAGATAATCGATACAGTGGTGGAGATGGAGAGAGATATAGATCTTCTCATTTGTGATAATGAAAAAATACGGGAACTCAACGCGAAATACAGAGGGAAAGACAGTATCACCGATGTACTTAGCTTCCCTCTCGATGAGGCCGATCTCCTGCCCGGCATGCCATTGGGCTCGATAGTTATCTCCGCCGAAATGGCCGCCGAAAAAGCGGACGAACTCGGGCATCGCGTCGAGGAGGAGTTGTCACTGCTGTTCATACACGGCCTGCTGCATCTTATGGGCTACGATCATGAAACGGACGGAGGGGAGATGAGAGAGATCGAAAGAGATATAGTTCGTAAACTGTCGCTTCCGGAAAGTCTGATAGTTAGAAACGAATAAAAGGCTACCATGGATTATCCAATATTTGTCATTTCTCTGGCGGCACTTATCTGGGGGGCAGATATTCTTGTCGTACAGAGTGAAAAGATCGCTCTGCGCTTCGGTATATCCGAGTATATAATAGGCGCCACACTCATAGCTCTGGGCAACAGCCTACCTGAGATGGCCGCCTCTGTCGCGGCAAGTCTTTCGAACAAACCACAACTGGCGATCTCCAATGTCATAGGCAGCAACATACTAAATATCACGCTCGTTCTCGGCTCGGTCTTTCTTGTAGCCAAAAAGGTCGATCCCCACAGAGACTTCTTCTCCAAAGACAGCTCATGGGCGCTATTTCCTGTGCTGATATTTGGGGTCATGTCCCTGGACAACCGGTACTCCAGATTCGATGGAACTCTTTTGGTGATACTCATGGGTGCCTATCTGCTATTTTTGAAAAACAACGCGACCGAAGTCCTGAAGCTCGAAGATGAAGATATAAAAGAGATCAAAAGTTCGTCTTTTTCATGGTTGAAAACGATATTGTTTCTCGCGGCCGGATTTTTGCTGGTCATATTCGGTGCGGAATTTGCCGTAGAAAGCGCGTCCAGTATCGCCAGACTTCTCGGCGTAAGCGAGTGGATCATAGGTGTGATACTGGTATCTTTCGGCACATCCATGCCGGAACTGATCGTCTCAATAGTCGCCGCCCTCAAAGGAAAAGCCGATATGGCCATAGGCAATATCATCGGTTCCAATATGGCCAATATCACGATAGTCCTTGGATTTGCCTCCATTGCCAAAGAGATGGAGATAGATATGAAACCTTTTATATTCGATTTTTCGGTTATGATCTGCGCGACGATGATGCTGGTATTCATAACGGCAAACAAAATATACAACAGACCTGCCGGTATAAGCCTGCTGGTACTGCTCGTGATTTTCCTGAAACACTCCATCAAGGCGTTCATATAAACAAAATCGCCCATAAATCTATCGATCGTGGAGTAAATTGGATTCATGGATTCCATATTTGAACCAAAGATCTATCATGAACTCTTTTATATGGTATAATGAATAAATTTTTTCGGGGTAAGATAATGACCGGTTCTAAATTGACAAAGCGTTGTGTTGTTTTATTGTCGGTATCCGCTTTGACCCTTTCATCTCAAGGTATCTTCAAAAGATATCCTGTTGAGTCAGGAATGATCTATTACGATATCAATACCACGGGTCATTCGAAAAACTTCAGCACCAAAGTAACAGGAATCGCCAGACTGGTATTCGACAAATGGGGGGCCAGAGAACTCAAAGAGGAAGATGCGACAGAGGTTCAGGAAGGGGATTTCAAAGAGACCAGAGATCGCAGATCCATGAGCAAAATCGAAGGCGGAACAATATATACGGTCGATTTTGACGAACAAACCATATACAAAAGCAGGGATCGATCTCTGGATCTTTCGATGGCAAAGGGCGACGATCTATCAAATGAAAGTATGGAAATGCTCAAAGAGATGAAGGGCTACAAAGACGGTAACGATACCGTCGCGGGCTATAAGTGCGAGATCTGGAAGGTAAAAGATCAAAGCATCTGCATGTACAAAGGGATTCCTCTCCGCATCATCATCGACGGTCCAGGATTTCACAGTGAACGAACCGCGGTGCATGTCTCTTTCGGACAGCCGATCCCCGAAGATCAATTCAAACTGCCTGACTTTCCTGTAGTGATCGACGAAGAATACACATCAAACGCTTCCGCGGCGACAAGAATCGAAGACTATATCGCCTCGGCCGAAGACCTGGAAAAAAAGCTCAAGAGTATGGGCATAGATCCCAATGACGAAAACTTGAGTATCAGTAAAAAGCAAGAGAAAGAGATCATAGATACGCTGGGCGCCAGATACCTCCAAAAACAGAAGAGACTCCTGCCGGATCTGCTCTCTGCCATAGAGGAGGCACAAGACTGCATTGCCGAGGCACAAATTTCAGATGACGCCAAAAAGTGCGTAGAACCGATTGACAAAATAAACGAAGAGCTTGGTGACAGAACGGAAAACTTCGACTACAGCGACTGGGGGGACGACAAGAAGAGAGTTATTCTCGACGCACTTTCCGACGAGGCAGAATACCTGAGAGTGACTATAGACTGCGTACAAAAATATAACAAAACTACCGATGTAATCAAGTGTACCGAAGGGAATCTTGGCGATCTCGAACAACCCTTGTCAGACAGTTCTGCCAAATAGTTCTCAAACCAGAAACTGGCGCGAATCTTTTGCTGCCACAGATCCAAAAAACAGACAGAGGAGATGAGACAGATTCATTTCGAATATCGATCGGGAAACACAGAAACCAATTTCACAACGGCAAACGAAACTATCTCAGTATACCGAACTCTCTCTCCTGTCGGTCTATCTCCTCCTGCATTCTCCGGGCGATATCCTCATACCAGTTTTCACCTGCTTCGCGGGCATTTACGGGATCCAGATAGACCACCTTTACCGTACCGCTGTGAGCGGTTCTGTCATGCTCGTTCAAAATCCACTTGCTGCCGAGCACCACGATTGGCTGTACTCTCATGGAAAGTTTTTCTGCTATCAGTTTTGCTCCAGATTTGAAGGCAAAAAGTTTCTGACCAGGATTTCTGGTGCCTTCGGGGAATATAGCCACAGCTCTGCCTTTGGTCTCTATACTCTCTCTGGCATCTTTGAGCAGTTTCACAAGACCGGCTTTGTTCTCACGATCTACAGATATCATATCTCCTTTCCTGAGCAGCCTGCCAAACCATGGCGTTTCGAAAAGTTCCAGTTTCGCCACCCATCTAAAGTGAGTCAACTCTATCGCTTCGAGAGTTATGATATCTATGATACCCTGGTGTGAGATCAAAAACAGATTCGCTTCCTCATCCCTCTCTCCCTCCCTGACAATTTTGGCGCCTATCATAAAGAGTATGAACCCGTTGAGCTTATGCATTATAAGACCTTTCTTGTCGGGGAAAAGGTATATCAACGGTATCATCAGTCCTGCCACTATGAACGATATGACAAAAGCTCCCCAGTAGAACCTAATCTTTGCATAGATCTTCATCTTTCACCCATCCTGTCATTCCGTCCTTATATATGATCTTGAAATATTTACCGTATTCGTTCAGTACCGGCATGTCTTTTTTTGTATCTATGTGCGTCCCTATAGAGCTGCCGGAAAACGGCAATATATAAAGAGGTGTGCCCTCCTGGACGCATATCTTTTTGTGCGGTGTGAAAAAAGTCAAAAATGCAACCATCGTTATGGCCAGCAGTATCAGATAGAAAATATCTCTTTGGACGATGAACATTATCAGAAAAAAGAGACTCAGGATCCCGAAAGTATACTTTTTTATGAGTAGAAAACTGCTGTCTTTTGGATTTAGATCCACTTGCGCCGCTATCTCTTTTTGCTTGTAACTGGTGGATACGACGACAGGAACGAACTGCTTCTTGATGCTGTCATAGTAACTGAAACGAATCTCTTTCTGGTTTGACGGAACTACGAAATAGTACTCAGATTCGGCTTTGGCGTATCTGCGGTTTATCTTTTCTACTCCGCCCTCCAGTACTCCCGGTATCTTCATGTCTTCGAGATTTGCTTCATGAGCTTCGATACTTATATATACAAGATTGTTTCTATCGTCAAATGTCGAAACCTGGGATGTTTTTATATGAAAACCCGAAGCGATAACACCACAAAAGTTGTCCTCTTTTTTCGGTTTCAACTCCGAGACCGATACAAGTACTTTTTTGAATACATACATTCTACCGTGATCATTGATCATCAGTTCTGGTATGACAATATCCTCATTTGACGCTTTGAAATAGAATGTGTAAAAAATATTCTGACCATTGCGAACGATCAAAGGATCTGGGTTGAGAGGCCTGATATGTGAAACTGGATCAAAAGTAAAAGAGATATTGTTGTTTTCTTTTTTTTCGGAGTTCATTAAAACAGTTATGGGAAATACCTGTCCGGCGTATGTCTGCTTGGGTACATAGCTGTATCTGAATCTGTCGCTGGTCTCTGATGAGAAAAGCGGAAAATAGATAAATAGACAAGAAAGAAGAAAAAACCGTAAAAAATGCATCAGGAACATATGCCTTCCAGCATCTTCAAGCCATCACCACTTCCCAGCAAGAACTCCGTGGCTCTCTCCGGATGAGGCATGAGACCGAAAACATTTTTAGTTTCGTTGCATATGCCGGCTATATTCATAATGGAACCGTTGACGACCATATCCGCGCCCTCGCCATCACAATATTTCAAAAGTACCTGACCGCCGGAAATCATATCCGACAGAGTTTCGTCATCGGCATAATAGTTACCGTCGGCGTGGGCTATAGGTATTCTCAACACATCTCCCATCTTGTATCTGGAAAGAAAACTGTTATTGTTATCCACAACCCTGACATGCTGAATCCTCGATATGAAATGCAGATTGTCGTTCCTTTTCAAGGCACCGGGAAGCAAACCCGCTTCGGTCAATATCTGAAATCCATTGCATATGCCCAGAACTCTGCCACCGCTTTGCGCAAAATCTTTTACCGCTCGCATCACCGGAGAAAATCTGGCAATGGAACCTGATCTGAGATAATCACCGTAACTGAATCCTCCCGGAATAACTACGAGATCCACATCCTCATCCAGATTTTCATCTCCATGCCATACCATTTTGCAGCTATGGCCCAGCGAAGAAAAAGCGTAAGCGGTGTCATACTCGCAATTGGTGCCTGGAAATCTCAAGATTGATATATTCAACTTATTCATTCTACAATCTCTATATCGTAATCCTCTATAACCGTATTGGCCAAAAGAGTATCAGCCATCTCTTCTACACTCGTTCTGACGGAATCCGCATCATCACCATTAAGTTCTATGACGATCTGTTTACCTATCCTGACACTGTCTATTCCGGAAAAACCGAGCGAGTTAAGAGCGTGATGTACCGCTTTGCCCTGAGGGTCGAGTACTCCATCCTTGAGATAAACATTTACTATAGCCTTCATTGTGCTTCCTTCTGTTTTTTTACGCGCTCCAGCACTTCTCGATAGGCTTCGATCAAGCCCCCCATACCTTCTCTGAATCGATCCTTATCCATCTTTTCGCCACTCTCTTTGTCCCATAGTCTGAAGTTATCGGGAGAAAGTTCATCTATGAGGATAATGTTACCATTGTCGTCCCTTCCGAACTCCAGCTTGAAATCGACCAGATCCAGTCCGACCCCGGCATAGAACTCTTTAAGAAAACTGTTTATTCTTCGTGCCATATATCTGATGTAATCCAGCTCGTCGTAATCGTTTACCAACCCAAGAATGACACAATGCTGATCGTTCAAGCTCGGATCTCCAAGCTCATCGTTTTTGTAGTCAAACTCGACAAGAGTGAAAGGCAGTACTTTTCCATTCTCTATGCCAAGATTCCGACTCAAGCTGCCTGTCGCGATGTTTCTGACTATCACCTCTATCATTATCACATCGGCTCTTTTGTGCAGCATGTGGTTATCGTCTATCATTTCGACAAAATGGGTAGCTATACCTTTTGAGTTCAGATATTCGAACAACAAGGACGATATCTTGTTGTTCAGCTCGCCTTTGCCCTCTTCGCTGCTCTTTTTTTCACCATTGAACGCTGTAAGACTATCTTTGAACTCCGATATCAGCAGATCTTCTCTTTCTGTAGTCCATATCTTTTTCGCCTTTCCTTCATACAGCAGCGAAACTTTTCTCATCACTTTTCCCTCTTTTCGACGACATTTTTCGAAACTCCATTTCTATCCGAAGCCTCGTGTTCCAGTATCATCGCTCTCAAAATATCCGTAGCGCTTTTGAGTTGAGCATCTTTGTAGAGATCCTCTTCTTTGATGATATTTTTCTTTTTGGCAGAGGTGGAAGTAACATTGCTGTCTAAACTGACATTGCTATCTCTGGATAGCTGCTTTTTTTCCTTGTCGAGCTTTTCCAGTTCGGACTTCAGATGCTTTTTGAGGTCACGCTCTTTGATGGATATCGACGAGTTATCCTCTCTGCTCAGTTCACCGGGATGGACGATTATATCGGGTGTAACACCCTTGTTCTGGATGGTCCTGCCATTTGGCAGATAGTATCTCGCGACTGTGAGCTTGAGCCCCTCTTTTCCGATAGGCACAACAACCTGCACACTGCCCTTTCCGAATGTCTTTTCTCCGACTATGATGGCTCTTCTGGTATCCTGCATGGCACCGCTGACGATTTCGCTGGCACTGGCACTTCCACCGTTAACCAGAACGACAATGGGGGTCTTCGTATCGGTTCCGGCACTATGAGCCTCATATATCTGATTTTCCTCTTTGTTTCTGCCTTTCTGACTGACAAGCACACCCTTGTCTATGAACATGTCGAGCAATCCTACGGCTTGATCGAGCAATCCTCCGGGGTTGTTGCGCAGATCTATCAGATAGCCTTTGGCTTTAGGATATTTTGCGATAGCCTTTTTAACCTCATCCACGACTTTAGCGTCGAAAGATGTTATCTGCAGATAGAGAATTTTATCTTTGTCGTTTACTTTTATGATTTTCGGTTTGACCGACTGTATCTTTATGATATCTCTGACTATTTTCACCTTCAACGGCTTGCTGCTGCCTTTACGCACGAGTGTCAGAACGACCGATGTTTTAGGTTTTCCTCTCATGAGCGATACCGCCTCGTCGATGGACATTCCCAGTGTGGCTTTATCGTCTATTTTGAGAATGATATCGCCTGCTTTGACCCCGGCTCTGGCGGCAGGAGTGTCATCTATGGGGGCGATCACGGTCAACGCGCTCTTTCTCATACCTACAACTATCCCAAGACCTCCAAACTCGCCTTTGGTCTGGATATTCAGATCTTTGAAATCCTTCTCGTCCATAAAGGCAGAGTGGGCGTCGAGATTCTGCATCAGACCCTTGAGCGCTTTATTGATCAGAGCGGTACTGTTGACCTCGTCCACATACTGCTCCTCTATCAGATTCATTATCTGCGTAAACTTAATATAGGCCTGCAGCTTGCTCTCTTTGGACGACTGACCTTCGGAAGCACCCATCGCCGGAGACATGGAGAGCAAAACCCCCGTCACGGTAGCTATAAAACCTGCCGCTATAACCTTTTTCTCTTTTTTGAACATTTAAAACCTTTGAAATACCGATTGTTCGAGTATTCATCATCCATGGATGAATCTGTAAAATACTCATTATTCTATTTAAAAAAACTTAAAAATACAAAAACCATACCGAGACATAGAATCTGCGGTACTGCCTGGTCAGGAGTGCTATTTCCCTGCACGAGTAAAACTGTATCTTTTGCCGTTCGCCGTATTTTCAAGCTGGAAAAAATCTCCCTTCAAAACATAACGGTATCTTATGATCGTACCGTCCAGAGAGCTCGTGCTTACTATGGTATCTCCTTCGATACGAAAAGTGCCGCTGTCTGTCATGCGATTTTGCTCAAATACCTGATAGGTTCCCGAGCTGATCACAAGAGTCTCCACACCAGGTATACTCCACACTCCGTCAAGCGCATCCACAGGACTCTTTTGGGTCAATTTGAGATGGGTGTTTTGATTTCTTGTTATCAGAAAAAAGCGATACTCCTTTGCAGGACCGCGCAATATAAGTTTGTCGTCATTTATGGAGTATTTCAACCTCATCGATTTTCCGCTGTCTGAAACATACAAAGTCACACTGTCTCCATCGATGACATAGTTGCCGCCTATGTTGCGTTTGCCGCTTTCGTCATATAGCGCGTATTCTCCGCCGAACGCGACAAGCATCTCGCCGTTTCTCGAACCCCATTTGCCATCTATAGGAGTTCGCAAGACGGTATTGTGCCCTGCTGGCTTCGCCGATCGATCCTGCCTGTTTCCGTGACTACCCGACCGCGTCGCGGAACGCCTGATCGCCATAGTGGTTTCATAGGTAAATGTATCCTGCTGCAACATCACGGTACCGATAGGCAATCTGAACAGTGTCGTAAAAAGCTGCTTGAAATCGTTTCGTGTCAAAATATTTTTCTTCTTCCTGTTGTCTCCACCCGAAATGAGAAAATAACGCAAGTGAGGCATCAGACGGGTATCCACCAGTACGGCATATCTGTTTGTGTCTGCGCCTTTCTTGGAGGATTTTTCCATGGCGATAAGCATTTGCGGATGTTTCGTGTCCTTTTCAAAAACGACGCTGCCGCCAAGAGGAGTGATTTTACCGTTTTTGGTAAACTGCCCGGGATCTATATACTCCCATGTGCCCTCCAGATCGTCTATACCAAAACTCGCATTCTTTTTCATGGCGGCACTCAAAATTGTATTTTCGCTGACATTGAAATCCAGCATTTTCACCGCTTTTTTTCCCGTCATGGTCTCCGCCGAAAGAGCCAGTGCGTAGAGACCCGGTTCATAGTATCCCATCAGCAGTTGGGGTCCCTCCTTGCCCCATTCGATCGTATCTCCTTCGATAAAATCACTTTTTCCGTTCTCTAAAACTCTTTCCATCAGCAGTGTGATCTTGTCATTTTCCTCCGGAGCGATCTGCTTGTATACCGTTTTTCCTTTATTGGACTGGGGGATCTCCACGACGACACCCTTGGCGAACCACCATCGATAATCGAAAAATATCTCGCCTCTCAATCTCTTTCGCGTTCCGGGCTGATGATAGAGTATGGGTACAGAGATCAGTTTCGATCCCAACGGCATATATACAGTAGTGGTGTACGCGTTTTTTCCATCCGTCACATAGTGGCGAAAGCCTGTAAACAGAATATTGCTTCTATTGACCCCGTCTTTGTATCTCGGTATATACAGATCGGCTTTATCGGTGAGATCTTTGGTGCTTTCGGAGCCAGAGCGATGATCACCTATATTGATGACTGTGGCTCTACGCAAAACGATCATACCCTCGGCCGTTTTGAGGCCATACATGCCTTTTATCCAGAGCAACCCCCTGCCCTCAACATGCGCCATAACGCCCTGTGTGCCCATTGGCATCGCCGAAGACGCGGGAGCAGGAGGATCGGTCGAAAAATCGACCAGCCGCATATCGATTATCTTCGGTTTTTCGATATTTTTCTGCTGATGGGTATAGAGATTTTTCAAAAATCTCTTCCAGTGTGAAGATTTCGCGAAAACTGTTTTGTTGTACTCGCTGTTGTATCTATCGGCCGAAACTGGAGCATATAGAGCCATACCGTTGCTCAGATGTCTCGCAGGACTGGCGACGGCGGAGAGTATGGCGCGATCAAGAGTCTCTACCAGTTTGTCGTACTCTGCCTGGGC
>CAZYUW010000101.1:0-9942 GCA_964650685.1 uncultured Nitratifractor sp. | reverse complement strand
ACACGGCGCGGCTCTTCATCCTCTTCGCCGCGCCGCCCCAGAAGGAGCTGGAGTGGAACGACAGCGGGGTGGAGGGGGCCTACCGCTTCCTCAAAAAGCTCTACGCCCGCCGGGAGAAGGTGACTCACGACTCCCTCCCCGGGATCGACCACGCCGCCCTGAGCCCCGAGGCCAAAGAGGCCCGGGCCAAGGTCTACGAAGCCTTGCGCCGCAGCAAGGATGTCTTCGAAAAGACCTTCGCCTTCAACACCCTCATCGCCGCCACGATGGAGGCCCTCAACGCCCTGGACAAGCAGGAGGATCCCGCCGTCTGGAGCGAAGGGATGTATATTCTCCTGCACCTGCTCGAACCCATCGTCCCCCACCTGGCCCGCGAGCTGAGCGAGGAGCTCTTCGGCCGGGCCAACCTCCGGGAGGCGATCCCGCTGAGGGAGGAGGTCTTCGTCACCGAGAGCGTCACCTACGCCGTCAGCATCAACGGCAAGCGCCGCACCGAAGTGGCCGTCCCCGCCGACGCCGACAACGAACAAATCGTCACCATCGCCCGGGAGGCGGGCGCCAAATGGCTGAAGGGAATGCAGGTTGTCAAGGAGATCGTGGTGCCCAAAAAGCTGGTCAACTTCGTCGTCAAGGCATCATAATTGATATAATATTGAATTGGAATGTATAGTTGTGTCTATTCAGTGAAGGGAAAAGTATGAAGAAATTAATAGATATAAAAACGGTAGCAGGAGTGACCGCTTTTTTGATACTCTTTTTCGTGGGAGGGTGTGGCTATCAACCTGTAGCCAGATATACGAAATCCATATTTAACAGTCCCGTATATGTGGATGTGATTCTTTCTGGAGTGGAGCCTCGAAACGGCGTATTTCTCAAAGATGAGATCATGCGTATGCTGATGACGCGATTTCATGTTTCAGTTACCAAAAAAGCCAAAAATTCAAAAACGGAAATTGTTGTACCGAAATATCATTTCGAATATTCGGCCTTGACTTACGACGATAATGGATATGTGACCAGATACAGGATATCGGCGAGTATACTCTTTAGACTTGTGTCGGAAAAGGGCAGTTTGGAGAAAAAGATCGTAACTTCGGAAGATGTCAGCATTCAGGGCAGCTCTTTGACCAGTTCGGCAGCGAGAGAGGCGGGGATACGGGCTTCGATCAGAAAATCTCTTGATAAATTTACGGCATATGTCGCCCAAAAGGGATTGATGTAGTGCCTCCAGCTTTCGCTGATTTCCTGGAAAGCAAACCACTCTATTACAAGACAATAGATCGTGAGCGTATTCACAGAGCCTACGCCAGGATTCGCCACGACATAACACACCCCCCTTCGATACATATTGTAGGAACAAATGCCAAAGGCAGTATCGGCAGAATGATAGCCTATCTGGCCTGGAAGGCGAAAGGCTGGAAAGGATTGAAAGGCAGTGTGGATGATATGGGTGGCGGCGCTGTTGTCGTGAACGAAAAAGATAGATTTTCAGTGGGGCACTATTCGTCTCCGCATATTCTTCGCTTCAACGAGCGGATCTGGATCGACGGGGAGGAGGTCTCCGACGAGGCGCTGGAGGAGGGGCACCGTCGGCTCTATGAGATGTTGGGAAATGAATGTGCTGGGGAGCTGAGTTATTTCGAATACACAACACTTCTCGCGCTGCTGCTTTTCGAATCCTGTGATTTGATTGTTATGGAGGCCGGGCTTGGCGGCGAGTATGATGCCACCAATGTTGTCGAAAATAGAATATTGACGGTACTTACACCAATCGGTTACGATCATCAGTCGTTTTTAGGAGACACGATAGAGGATATAGCCGCTACCAAGTTGAGAAGCGTTCGTTACGGCAGCCGGGTGCTGCTGGCCAGACAGCCATACCCGGAGGTATATGCTGTGGCACGGCGTATAGCGCGTACTAAAGATGCCCGTTTATATCTCGATACCGACATCGACAGGATAAATTCCATTAAAGGGCTCGGTCCATCTCTGAAAGATAGAGGATGGTCGGAGTTTTTGTTGGAAAATGCCGATACGGCACTCGAAGCATTGGAGATTTTGGGTATAGAGAGTGATCCTTGGAAATTGAAAAAGTTGGAGCTTTTTGGACGATACTATCCATTGATGCCAAATGTAAGGATCGATGTAGGCCACAATCCTATGGCCGCCAGAGCTGTGTTCAGGGCAATGAGACAGGATACGGTACTTGTCTATGGCTCTTTGAAAGACAAAGATTACACAGAGGTTCTTTCAATTTTGAAGCCGAAAATCAAACGGGCGGAGATCGTAGATATAAAAAGTCCTCGAGCAGCTTCAGTAGCCAGTATAACGGAGGTATTGGACAAACTCGAAATAGATTGGAGATTGTTCACGGGTGAGTTGAATAGATATGAGCACTATCTCGTTTTTGGTTCTTTTTATACAGTAGAGACATTTTTGAGACAAATAGACTGGAAGCCGGCTTTTTGAAGCAAAACGGAGCAAAAGAAATATCGGAGCGCAACTATGAATCAGGCTGAAGTATATGAATATCTGGAAAAGACAGGCTTATCGGAAAGAGCGGATATTCTGCTTGTAAACAGCGACAAAGATGCCGAAGTTGCGGCTGGTATCGCCGATTTCCTGGATATTCCTTTTTTTGTGCTGCCTCAAATCAGAGTCAATCCCGGAGAGGATCTGAGAAGTTACTGTGACGAGATCAGACAGCTTTTTTTCGCATTGGGTAGATATTATGAGTGTGACAGCATCGAAAGGCTTCTTATTGCTCCTTTCGCGACATTGAGTATCCCTTTGCCAAAAAAAGAGTGTTTCTCCACCTTGTCGTTGGAGTTTGCCCAGACTGTAGATAGAAAAAAAGTGTCCGGGTTGCTGCATCGCTGGGGATATCATTTTGTCGATATAGTAACCGCTCCATCGGAGGTATCGATCAGGGGAGATATTATCGATATATATTCACCTTCGGCTGATCTTCCATGGAGAATCAATCTTTTTGACGAGGAGATAGAGAGTATTTACGAGTTTGATCCATCAACACAGAAAAAGATGGGGGACGAACTGGAAAAAATCACTATATACCCAGCGTTTCTGGCTCTTTCGAGTGATGAGTATGAGAAGTTGCGATATCGTATAGAGATGAGCAGCTATGAGAGTTTCGTCAAAGATATAGATTCGCTTGGATTGTGGCTTTTGGGCCCTTTGTCGGAAAATCTGCTCGCAGGTCGCAAAGCCATCATGGCTTATGATTTTAACAGAGAAATAGATGAATTCTACGCGCTTTCCAATCCATTGATAGACAGAAGCTCGTTTCCAGATCTCGTGATACCCAGAGCAAAAATCTGGAGCGAATTGGAGGTTGCAAATGTAAACAGTATTATACAGACCCATAAAGACAAGGATATAACAATTGTTGCCAGAAGTGAATCTCTGGTGCGAGGCAGCGGGATCGATTTGGGTTCAAATTTGCGATTCGTATATAAAAGAGGAGTATTGAACCTCAGAAGCAAAGAGAGATTCATACTCTCGCTCAACAAAAATATACCAAGTACGAGAAGAAGAGCAAAAAGACCGAAAATCGTTTTGGACGAACTCAAAAGCGGTGATTATGTAGTGCATGAAAATCATGGTGTCGGCATCTTCAAGGGGATAGAAAAAAGAGATGTGCTGGGAGCCGAGAAAGAGTTTATTGTCATAAAGTATCTCAATGACGACACCCTGCTCGTACCTGTCGAGAGTTTGAATCTTATAGACAGATATATTGCGGAAGGCGGCACTCTTCCCTCTATAGATCGTCTGGGAAAATCCAGTTTCAGGAAACTTAAAGAGAAAACGAAAAAGAAACTTTTCGAAATCGCGTCTCATATCATATCCTTGTCCGCCAAAAGAATGCTCAACAAGGGAAAGGTGATCAAGGTCGATTTTGCTGAACATGCGGTTTTTCTGTCACAGGCGGGTTTCGAACATACTGAAGATCAAATGAGGTCGATCAGAGAGATTTTCGAGGAGCTCAAAAGTGGATTGATAATGGACAGATTGTTGAGTGCGGATGTCGGTTTCGGTAAGACAGAGGTGGCCATGAACGCTATATTCGCTACCGTGCGCTCAGGCTATCAGGCTATGATTGTCGTTCCCACCACACTGTTGAGCGCCCAGCATTACAACAGCCTGAAGGAGCGTTTCGAAAAATGGGAGATCGGAATCGCCAGGCTGGACAGATACACATCCACCAGAGATAGACGCGCTGTCTTGTCGGGGTTGAGTGATGGCAGTATCGATGTGGTTGTAGGGACACATGCTCTATTGAAAGTGCAGTTCAGGGATTTGGGGCTGATAGTTGTCGATGAAGAGCATAAATTTGGTGTCAAACAGAAAGAGTCTCTCAAGCAAAGATCCCTGAATGTGCATATGTTGTCTATGTCGGCGACTCCGATACCCAGATCACTCAATATGGCGCTCTCCAAAATAAAAACTTTTTCTGAAATCCTCACCGCGCCTCTGGAGAGAACCGGTGTAAGAACTTTCGTAAAAAGCTACGACCCCAAGGTTGTCAAGGAGGCTATACAGAGAGAGAGGCGAAGAGGCGGTCAGGTGTTTTATGTGCACAACTCCATTGCCGATATCGAGGAGAAGGCTTTGAGATTGAGGGAAATTCTCCCCGATCTGCGCTTGGCGGTACTGCATTCCAAAATCAGCGCCACCAAAATCGAAGATGAGATGATGAGGTTCGAGGCGGGTGAGTATGATCTGCTTTTGAGTACGACTATCGTAGAGTCCGGAATTCACCTTCCAAATGCCAATACGATAATTGTCGATGGGGCTGAAAGATTCGGCATAGCCGACCTCCATCAGCTTCGGGGTAGGGTAGGCAGATCCAGTAAAGAGGGGTATTGCTATTTTTTGGTAGAAGACAAAGAAAATCTTCAGGAGAACGCGAGGCGAAGACTTCTGGCACTGGAGACACACAGTGAATTGGGCAGCGGGACTGTTTTGGCCTTTCACGACCTGGAGATCAGAGGCGGGGGCAACCTCATCGGTGAAGCTCAAAGTGGCCATATCAAACAGATAGGCTACTCTCTCTATCTGAAAATGCTTGAAGAGGCCATCAGGCAGTTGAGCGGAGATGATCTGAAGGAGAATCCGGATGTAGAGATCAAGTTGCAGGTAAACGCATATCTCAGCGATGAACTGATAAACGAAGACAGGTTGCGTCTGGAGCTGTATCGTCGTTTGGCTCACGCAGAGAGCGTAGAAGAGGTTTACGAGATCGAAGAGGAGATAGCCGATCGTTTTGGGAAACCGGATGAAATGACATCCCAATTTATTCGCATAATGGCACTCAAAGTGATGGCCAGAGAGAGATGCGTCTGCAAAATATCAAGCTATCAAGAGAAGGTCTTTGTGGAATTTACAGACGGCCGTGACAGAAAAACAGTCAGTGCTTCGAGCAGAGACGACGATGATGTCATGATGGCGACGATGAGACTCATCAAGGAGCTTCCGATCAAAAATTCCAAAAATTAATTGCACCGAAGTTGCTGATATCCGATTCGAGACTTTGATTTATAACTTGCCACTATCGTAAATATTAATACTTAGTTAAACTCTCTCAAGTAAACTCCACCAATAAAGTTGCAGGAGAGTTTTGTGCAGACCATAAAGCATATAAAAAACGAGATAAGAAAAGTGGTGGTAGGGCAGGAGAAAATGATCGAAGCCCTGTTGACCGGACTGCTTACAAGAGGGCATATATTGCTTGAAGGTGTTCCGGGATTGGCGAAAACTACGACAATCAACGCATTGTCCAAAACATTGGGATTGAATTTCAAGAGGGTTCAGTTCACTCCGGATCTATTGCCAAGCGATATTATCGGAACGGAGATATACGATCCTACGAACAATACATTCAAAATAAAAAAAGGTCCTGTTTTTACCAACCTGCTTCTTGCCGACGAGATCAACAGAGCTCCGGCGAAAGTACAGTCGGCGCTGCTGGAAGTGATGCAGGAGCGACAGGTGACCATAGGAGACGATACTTTCAAAATATCTCCCCCGTTTCTTGTAATGGCTACCCAGAACCCTGTGGAACAGGAGGGGGCATATGAACTTCCGGAAGCGCAACTGGATCGATTCATGATGAAGGTCGTGGTCGGATACAACACGAGAGAAGAGGAGCTGGAGATAGCTCGTCGGGTCGCGAACGACAGTTTCGGTGAGATCGAACAGGTGGCGAGCATAAGAGATCTGGATCGCCTAAGAGATGAAGCCATGAGGGTCCATATGGATCGTGAAATCGAAAACTATATCATAGAGCTTGTGTTTGCCACGAGAGAGCCGGAGAGATATGGCCTCGAAAACTTGAAAGACTATATAGAGTTTGGAGCCAGCCCCAGGGCCAGTATAGACATGTACAAGGCCAGCAAAGCGATAGCTTATCTAAAGGGCCAGGATTTCGTTTCCCCTATAGAGATAGCCTATATTGCGAGAGAAGTTTTGCGCCACAGGATAATACTCAGCTATGAGGCGCAGGCCGAAGAGGTTGTTCAGGACGATATCATAGAGCAGGTATTGACCGCTGTTCCGATACCTTGATTTTTCTGTATTTGGGGCATTGTAAAATTTGCGATTTGACAAGAATGGATTTTGGAAGGGATAGAAGAGAGTGAACAAGATCACCAAAAAGATCATACTCAAGACCAGAAAACAGGTTTTTGGAGAGATGATCGGTAACAACTCGTCTCTTTTTCAGGGAGAGGGTTTCGAGTTTGCCGAATTGCGGGAGTATATATATGGAGACGATGTCAGAAAGATAGACTGGAAAACTACCGCCAAACTCAGACGCCCCTATGTCAAAGTGTATCACGAAGAGAGAGAGTTGAATGTGGTCGTATCCACGATGATGAATGGATCCACCTATTTTGGCACTGTGCGTCCAAAGAGTGAATTCATGTCGGAACTGGTCGCGGTTTTGGGATTTTCCGCGGTAAAAAACAGCGATCTTTTTTCGAATATGATATACGCGGATAGATTATACAGATACAGCAAACCAAGCAAAAAAATGTATGCGATACACAAGGAACTGGAAGAGTCTGTTTCGTTCGATCCTATGGGAAAAAAGGCGGATTTCAAAGGATGGGTCGATACACTGTTTAAAAGAGTCAAGAAAAAATCCCTCATGTTTTTGATATCGGATTTTGTGGGAGATATCGATTTGAGACTGCTTTCCAGGAAGCATGATGTGTTTGTGATAATAGTCAGGGACAGATTTGAGGATAAGCCGAAATCTCTCGGGTATCTTAGGTTGATAGATCCGGAAACAGGCAGAGGTTTCGAGGGAGACATGAACAGCAGTGTTTTTATGGAGTACCGCAAGGCTTTGAAAAAGAACGACAACAAACTATACAAGCATCTCCGAAAAAACGGTATTAGATATATTAAGCTCTATACAGACGAGGAGCCTTTCGTGAAGCTCTACAAGGGAATGCTATGAAAGGGCAGCTGAGAGATATCAAACCACTTGTCGAAATACCGGATATAAGTCTGTTTCTATACTGGGGGATCGTGATAGTGTGCATAGTTGTCATAGTGGTCGGAACCGCTTTTGTTGTGTACAAGCTGGTTAAGATGCGTAAAAGAAATATACTCAAAGAGTATCTGAACGAGTTGTATCATATCGATTTTGGCGATCCTAAAAAAGCGGCTTACAAGATAACCAGATATGGTCGTCTTCTCGCTCTCGATGATCGCAGAAAAGAGTTGTTCGGTCAATTGGAAAATATGCTGGAAAAATACAAATACAAAAAAAATGTCGAACCTATAGACAGACAAACCAAAAGTCAATTCGAGCTTTTCAGGAAAATATGCGATGAATCGATTTAGTTTCGAGTACCCATGGGTGATCCTGCTGGTATTGCTGTTCGCCGCGTGCTTCAGGTATTGTCAGGCAAGAGCGGACGCGATATATTTTCCGCACATAACATATCTTCTCTCTTCCGGAATGCGTAAAAGCAGGCTGCTGGATATTTTGAAATGGACAGGGATCGTCTCCCTGCTCATTTCTCTGGCCTCACCCGTAATTACCAACGAATATAAAGATATAAAGAAAAAAGGCAGAGACATAATGCTCATAATCGATTCGAGCGATTCTATGCGACAAAGAGGATTCGATCCCAAAAATCCCTACAAGACAAAATTTGATGTTGTAAAGGAGGTTGTGAACGATTTTATAGCAAAACGAAAAAACGACAGGATAGGATTGATAAATTTTGCCAGCGTCGCTTATATAGCATCGCCTCTGACATTCGAGAAGGAGTTCCTGAAAAGTATAGTTCAAATGCAGGAGATCGGTATAGCCGGCAAGAGGACAGCTATAAACGATGCGCTTTTGCAAACATACAATATACTCAATAAAAGTGACGCGAAATCGAGAATCGCGATACTTCTAACTGACGGAATAGACAATATGAGCCGAATCAGCTACAACGAAATACATACTGTCATCTCCAAAAGCGATGTGAAGCTGTATACAATAGGTATAGGCAATTATAGAGATTTTGACGCTCCATACCTGAAAGCTATAGCAAAAGCTGGGCATGGCCATTTCTATGCCGCCGACAGCATAAATGGTCTTAAAAGCATATACAACGAAATAGACAGGCTTGAAACGAGCAAGATAAAAGATAAAAATATCGTTCAAAAAGAGTATCTATATATATACCCACTCTTTTTGTCGATAATGTCGTTACTGTTTTTCGTGTATATCAGAACATCCCGGGGGTTAGGGCAGTGAGTTTTGTATATCCACAATTTTTCTGGGTGATGATCGTTCCTTTTGCTGTTTTTGTTCTGCTGGTTTTGACGAACAGAGACAGTGTATCCAGAGTTTTTGACGATAAAGCTCTGAAACGATTGAGAGCCGGCAGCGACACTATACCTAACTCAGTCAGAAATATGATATTTTTCGCAGCGATCTTTTCAATGATAACAGCACTATCCAGACCAGTCATCGAAAATGGAGAAAAAATGGTCAATCTACAGGGAATCACCGCTGTCGTGGCTCTGGATATATCCGGTTCGATGAGATCAAAAGATATCTATCCGAATCGGTTGGAATTCGCCAAAAAAAAGATAGCGGAGCTTTTTGAATATATGCCTGGTGATGAGGTCGCTCTGAGCGCTTTTGCCTACAGCTCCTTTGTTTTGGCGCCATTCACTACGGATAAAGCCACACTGAAACAGATAAGCGATGGCGTAAACGAAAACTACATCAATATGGAGTCGACGAATTTTTTGGCTCTCGAAGAGTTGGCCGAAAACCTGCTGAAAGATAAGCCGACGAAAGTTTTGATAGTTTTTACCGATGGAGGGGACGAAGAGAATGTAAACCGCCTGGAAAAAGAGTTCAAAAAAAGCGGTATTACTCTATATGCCGTATTGGTAGGGAGTGAAAAAGGAGCACCTGTTCTGGATCGCAGGGGAAAAGCCATGAAGAGAAGAGATGGTTCGATAATCATAACCCGAAGAAACGACAAGCTGGGGTTGGTCGCAAAAGAGAGCGGTGGAGATTATGTGATAGCCAGGAACGGACATGAGGACATGCGAAAGTTGTCAGAGAGTATACACTCTAAATTCAGCAGGCATAAACATGGTGTTTTGAAAATAAAAGACAGAAAAGAGTTTTTTTACTATCCACTGATCGTTTCAATAATACTTCTGATCGTAGCTTTCAGTTCGATGCCGGCCAAAAGGAGATCGAATGAGTTTTAGATCTATGGAGGATTGTTGTAGATTATTATTGTTGACACTGTTCGTTTTTATGATTGTACCCATTAAATCGACTGCGGGTCTGAGGGATTTCGAGGTGATCGACAAAGCCAGGAAAGCATACATGGAAGGGGACTACAACAGGAGTATAAGATTGTTTAAAAAAATAGATACTCCCAGTGCTCC
>CAZYUW010000100.1:0-2955 GCA_964650685.1 uncultured Nitratifractor sp. | reverse complement strand
GCCTGCAACCACTTGACAAGCTCTCTAAGAAAACCTTGTGCTTTGGCTTCGTATGTCGATTTCGCATGTCCCGAAGAGGTCTGTGCCAGATCCAGTGCCGCCGCATATCTTTTCAATATCGTATCGAAAGTCTCGTCGTTTCCAGTCAGTCGAAAGAAAAGCTCATCACTCTTTTTTTCGTCTTTGAAACGAGGTGTATCGAAAGGCTGTATGAAGTAGAGATAAAAATCGCGTGGCGGTGCCACTGTCGATCGTTCATTGGGTGCACCGAAAAAAAGATAACCGCTTCGGGGTGCTTTGCGTTCGAGCCATTCGATTTCATGCTCCCAAATCTTGTATCCGGTCACATATGTTGCGGTATCCTGATACTCCATAACACGCTTGAGACCCTCATAGTAGTAGCGATCGAGCTGTGAATTGTCCAATGTTTCGGCACGACGATCGATGAGCGCATCGAAATCATCCGTCTTTTGAAGATCCAGATAATATTGGCCATTATCCGGATTGGAACTGATAAACTGCCCACTGACGGTTTTGTGGATCTCTCGTAAAACAGTCTCTATATGCCCAAGCAGATCTTTGTCGAGTTCATCACCGCCAAGTTCGGCGATTATTGGCTCATAGAGACAGAGGGTATCTCTCAGTTCTTGTGCAGTCGGTCCCAGTTTGGCATGAATATCCCCTGTTGTGAGACGATGTATGGAGAGTGCATCGATGATCCGAAGCGCCATGGGTCTATACTGAGGTCTCGTGAAGGCATTGCGGATCCTTGACTCCAGGATACTGCTGCACTCTATCACTTCCCGAATTTCAGGAATGGTTCGAAAGGAAGGATTCGCTATCAGTGTTTTCCAGTAGTCATCATAAGCGATCAAACCCGGATCATCTGTCGGAACCTCTTTGTCCAGTACCTTCTTCATGGAGCTCGAGATGGTTTTGAGTATTTCACGCTTCTCTACAGCGGTGACGCGTTCGAAAGTATCGATATAGTCCGGATGGATGGGAAAAAGCCGTACAAACTCATCCATCCTCTCATTCATGTCACCATAGAATTTGGCAAAAGGTATCAGGTGCTCCCGTATTTTTACCAACTGGTCGGAACTCTTTTTCAGAAGTCTTTGTGCTACGACATATTTAACATCGTTTTTGGCGATCAGCACCTGTTCAAACCTGTCTTTTACCCGACGAAGGCTATCGGATACATAAGAGAATCTGGAACTATCGAAGATCGCCTCCTGTACTCCGGCAATAATCCTGAAGCGAAGGTCTTTGCACACTTCTCCCACTTCTCTCAAAAAGTTGAGATCCAGGATCAACTCCTGATCTTTTCTCGTACGCAAATAGTCGAGAAGTTCATCGACCACAAGCAGCAAGCCATGTTCTGGATAGATTCGACCAAAAGCATCCATCATATCTTCAAAAGCACCCTTGTGGCTCGAGATAGTATCCGCATCCGGAAAGAGATAATCTACATCCATCAGCTCTAGCCCTTCCTCGAGCTGTGCTATCAAAATATTTCTAAGCGACATCTCTGTCGCTCCGATCTCCATACGGATCACCTTGAATTTACCGGCGATCTGTACCGCCGCATCCGCCACGGTACCATTGTTGACTTCGGAGAGCAGACTCTTGTCTTCGGCCAGACTGGAGATGACCGACATGAGGTGAGATTTACCGGTTCCATAGTTACCGACGATCAACAAACCTTTGTTATCCATAGGTATATCGAACTGTAACTGTGGAATAATGAGGTTCGCCAAACGATCGGCCATCTCTTCGGAGATGACATAGTTTTTCACCAATTGTCTGGCAGCGGCCGATTCATCTGCATCACGCAACTGTACCACTGTCTCGATCGGATCAAACTCTATCAATTCACCATATTTCATATTTCGCCTTTCTCCTTGTCTATCTCTATGATCATCATATCTTTTGTATCGTAACTTCGATACTCAGGGTGTCCTTGTTCTGCATAGATAAGCCTCCCCTCCTTTATCTGTCCACTCCAAAATGCGATGACTGTCCGATTCCTGGATATCGATTCGAGTAATCGTATGGGATCGTATTGCAACTCTATATCAAAGAGAATCTCGATATGGTCAAGAATGACCGTATTGTCATTTGGTACAATTTTGCTTAATGATTTGGATAGATACAGTTTTCGTTGTCTCGTTGTCTGGCGCATCAACTCTTTTGAGAGTTCGTAGTTGAGATTGATAGTTCGAGTTTCCATCATTCGAGATAATTTTTTTGCAAGTGCTTCATGATCGTTATCCATATCTACAAGAAGTAACAAACGATAGTAGAGCTCATTCATATTGGAGACAATATCAAGGATATTTTCAACCATCGTATGACCTCTTACCATGCTTTGCGGTTATAATATCCATCCGCACCGTCCGAATCTCCCAACTTGATGAAATATTAATTAATATATTATGCCAAAAATATTATTAAAGCCATATTGAATGTAGATTTCCTCTTTTTTTTGGAGAGAATTTCTCTCGCAGGAAGAGATTACCACATACGGTAAAGTACGATTCCACCGTCTCGAAAGGCAGTGCAAGGAGTAGAGACTTCAGTCCCGTCAAAAGGATATGGAGTCATTTAGATAACTATCTCGTTCCCATCCGTCTCGATGGGAATACATACGAGAGTCCTAAACTACCAAAACAGACCTTGTCGATAGTCAGCCTGTATCAGCTTCAATGTAATTTCGCGACTGAAGTCGCGGCCCCGAAACGGCGACAGCTCTTCTGGGGCGGTGACTTTAGTCGCCGGTAGGTTTTGCATACGAGCGTTATGCTTTAGGCAGATATTCTCTCTATTGCCCTGCGAACTTTTTGGCGTTTTGTCTCCTGGTCACCACTTTTCTATCCTCTATGGAGAGTATCTTGTCGCAGTAGGGTAGAAGTCTCTCGTCGTGGGTCACCATTATGACGGCGACGCCCTGCT
>CAZYUW010000099.1:0-3563 GCA_964650685.1 uncultured Nitratifractor sp. | reverse complement strand
CATGCCTGCGGCAATATATAGTATATGATCTCTTTGTCGGGATATCTATTTCTGATTTTTTTCGCCAGCGGAAGATTGAAACCGGATGAATCCATCAGGAGTATCTTATCTGCCTCTTCAGCGAGATCGGTCATCTCCAGGGCGAGTTTTTTGAAAAAAGAGAATTTTTTGAGAGCATCGACGATGCCCATTATCGCGAGGGATTGCAGATCGATCAGAGGTTCACCCAGCTTTTTGTCGAACACTCCTGACAGCTCTACTTCCCTGGGTAGTTTGTCGTAAAGAGCGGCAAGATGAACATTGGCTGAACGCTCCAGAGCACTGACCAGTATCTTCATGCATCTCCCTTTTAGGTGTTGCCTGTAATGTTACCGTATCGCACCGTACAAGCGGCTGTGTAGATTACAAAGCGAAGGCGCAGATCCGTAAAAGTGTCAACTTTCAGAGATTGATAACGACTATCATTACTTAAATAAAGATAAATTTTTTTGTAACTCTAATCAAATTAATCATTATTATAAACTCTATTGGATAGAGTTATGCCAAAAATTCACGGAGGATGAAAAATGTCTGGAGATAATCAGAACAAAGATCTGCACACTCCCGAAAATGTTGTGCCGGTCCCAAGCAACAGATTGAAATTTTTTCCCATAATGATGTTCGCTATCGTAATGGGACTGAGCGGTTTGACCATAGCCTGGCAGAAGGCTGCACAGTGGCTGGGTGCCCCACATGCTGTCGGGCAGTATCTGCTCTATATCGACAGTGTGGTTTTCGCACTCGTGATGTTGACCTATATCATCAAGCTGCTGGTCTATCCGCAGGCAGTTATGAACGAATGGAAACATCCTGTCAGGATAAACTTTTTCTCGGCCGTATCGATATCGGCACTGATGCTGGCTATCATCTACAAAGAGGAGTATAGAGCCATCTCCTCCTATTTCTGGTATGCCGGAACGATTTTCCATACATTTATGACACTCTATACAATCAGCTTCTGGGTCAATCACAATCAGGAGCTCAAGCACTCCAATCCAGCCTGGTTCATACCGATAGTCGGTAATATTCTCATACCGGTAGGTGGTGTCGGTTTCGCTCCGACACAGGTGCTTATGTACTACTTCAGCGTCGGACTCTTTTTCTGGATCGTGCTTTTCGCCATACTCTTGAACAGGATCATATTTCACCATCAGATGCCGCAAAAGTTCGTACCGACTCTTTTTATACTTCTCGCTCCACCGGCTGTGGCATTCATAGCCTACTTCAAGCTTTTTCACGAGCTCGATACATTCGCGGTCTTTCTCTTCGATATAGCCGTATTTTTTACACTTATGTTGATATTCATGGCCAAAAACTTCTTTGGTCTGAAATTCTTTATATCGTGGTGGGCATTCATATTCCCAGTAGCCGCCATGGCCATATCCTCGATGCTTATGCTGCATCTGACCAAAAGCGTATGGATGCTTTATCTATCTTATGTGATGATGGCTTCAGTGACTCTGATGACTGTCATAGTGCTTTATCAGACCATAATACATATGATCAAAAAAGAGATATGCGTCATGGAGTAGTACCTCCTGGCGCATAACCGACTGATCGGATCCATCAAGACATAAACTAAAACAAGGAGTTGCAAACAATGAAAAGTATGACTATCAAGGATACATATCCGATACAGGCCGCTGTAATAGGTAAAGATGAGTCCAGATTCTCCAACACGGACGAAATAATCGCATATCTGAAAGAGACGATAGAGAAGCATCCGGTGGCCGCATACATAGCCACTTTCGATCACTTTACCCACACGAAAAACCTGCCTGATCATGAAATGGATGAAAAGATTGTCGATGTCAAGATTATCGTTTTCTGTTTCGGCAAGGAGCTGCCGAAGCCCCAGATAGCATCTGTCAGGCCAAGAAGCATAGCTGTAGTCGAAGAGAGCGACAAGTTCACCGTTACATTTATGGATGCCCCCAATCCCAAGACTCATGACGCTATGGTGAAATGGGTGCAGGGTATCAGAAAACAATAGAGAGTCAGCCTCCATATCTTCTATAGTATCTGGCTCGAGCCGGATACTTTTGTAGCCTTCGTATATACAATCCGATTTTTACTTTCGATATATGGGTCTATATAATACCGCGGAAACGGCGGAATCTGTCTCTTGTGATGTTCTCGATTAAGTTTTTGGATATTTCCGTAGACAGCGTGAACGGTGCTTTCAGCTTGGGCTACGACATTACATGGTATGGCGATATCGATTTTTTGATGGGGTCGAATTCGGAACCACATACAACCACATAAAGGACAACGACGATTTTTCAGGCTCGATGCGGATATCTTCAAGGGGTACGATGATGTATATACGATTGGTGGCGCTTTGAGTGTTTTTTGGGATGCGGATGGCAATCCTTACAAAAAGGAGTCATCGTACGGTGCCGATATCTTGGAAGTTGAATATCGATTTTACATCGATTTTCATTCAGTGTAGTGCAGGGTGTCGTGGATATGGAGCTGCCCAGTGATAGTGACAGAGCAAACTTTTGTATAATTGCAGAGAATCGAAAAAAGGAGTAGGAGTTTGAAAAATCTTGTCGAGTGGCTCAAAGAGCATGGCGGTCTGAAAATCATAGACGAGCCTCTGGATGTGGAGCTGGAGATACCCCACATAGCGTACATAGAGGTCAAAAAAAGCGATTCGCGTCCAATACTCTTCACGAGACCGGTATGGAGAGCGAAAGGGCTGGAGTACGATATACCTGTGTTGATGAATCTTTTCGCCAACAGGGAGATAACCGAAAAGATACTCGGTGATCATCCGGACAGGATAGCCATGGGGATAGATCAGCTAATGAAGTTCAAGCCACCTGCCGGATTGCTGGAGAAACTAAAAACAGTGCCGAAGCTGATGGCACTGAAAAATGTTTTTCCCAAAAGATTGTCTTTCAGGGGCGAATGTCAGGAGACGATAATTCCCAAAGAGAAGGTCGATCTGGACAGGTTGCCCATTCTCAAGACCTGGCCGGAGGATGGCGGACGGTTTATCACGATGGGCCAGGTCTATACCCGCAGCCTGGATGGAGCTATGCAGAATCTTGGTATGTACAGATTGCAGCAGTACGGTCGCGACAGGCTGGGTATGCACTGGCAGATACACAAGGACGCGAGCCACTTTTTCGATCAGTACAGGGAGGCTGGCGTCAAAATGCCCGTCAGTGTCGCGATTGGGGGTGATCCTCTATATATCTGGTGTGGGCAGGCTCCTATGCCGCACGGTCTCTTCGAGCTGCTTCTGTATGGTTTCATTCGGGGGCGCAAGGCGCAGCTGGTCAAATCCATCACCAACGATATATATATACCCAGAGACGCCGATATAGTGATAGAGGGATTCGTGGATCCGGAAAAGATGGAGATAGAGGGTCCCTTTGGGGATCATACTGGTTACTATACTCTTCCGGAAGCTTTTCCGGTCATGGAGGTGGAGGCGATCACGATGAAAAAAGATCCTCTCTTTTGTGCTACCGTGGTCGGCAAGCCTCCTTTGGAGGATAAATATATGGGAT
>CAZYUW010000098.1:0-3799 GCA_964650685.1 uncultured Nitratifractor sp. | reverse complement strand
AAATATTCAAAAGACACCTGTAGGCTGTCTCATTGACAATATACTGCAGATAGTAATCTCTCATCAGTTTTATATTTCCAAGCCACGCTCTCTTGCCGTCCACACTCAGCGAGCCGCTTCTTTCCACAGTCTCCTGCAGCTCTTCTATCTGTCTCTCGGTCTTTTTCCTGGCAGAATCCATCATGCCATCCAGATCCATACACAGCTCTTTTATCTTTTCGAAAAGCTGCCCGTCACTGTATCGTATCGTCTCTATACTTTTGAGGTCGTACGATCCGTCCCTGGATATCTCCGTTTCCGGGCCCAGGGCTTCGATCATATTGAGTGTCGGCGCGAGATAGATATATCTATCCGCCTTGCTTTCGTCAAAATCTACTCCACGCGCGGTAACCACGGGTTTTGGGCCGACATGCTTTATCATATTTGTCTCCTTTTCAAATTCTCGCATTTCACATCCGCGCTTTTGGCCGATATAGAGATCATGCGAAATGTCCAAAACGAATTTCTCGTATGATCCCACTCCAATAATATAATTTAGTCTTTCAAATCGCACCCGCTCATCATAGCGGACCACTTTTTGTCGAAATGCTTTTTTGCTACGCTCGCGCGATGTGGAATATCGCACTCCGAACAATCAAGATGAATGGCATCACAGGCAATGAACTCTCGACTCTTTCTAGCGCTTATGGAACATTTGCTGTATCTGATCCTGCCTTCACTCTCATCTATGCCGTCGTCATTGTATCTGAAATATACACATCCGCACAAAAAACAGTTGAGTCTCTCGATCTCGTGACACTTCTGGTTTTTTTTATACAGGGGGCAGAAATCCGGATGTCTGGAACGCATATTGTCATAATCGAAATAGTCGATAATCTCATCCACACTCTTGCCGGATAGAAGAGACACGATTTCGTCGTGTTTCTCCCCGTGCGCTCTCATCCATTCGGAGTATTTCATCTCCCGTTTATGCTTTTTTCGACAACTTCTTTATCTTTTTCTTTATGATCTTTTTGGCTTTTGATTTTTTTACTGGAACGATTTTTGTCAAACTTTTCACTATTTTGTTTTCCGTTTTGGCTGCCGCTTTCTTTTTGACTATTTTTTTGTTTACCGCTTTTTTCACGCTCTTTTTTACGAACTTTTTCAGATCTTTCTTTTTCAACCTCTTCGCCATTGTGATTCCTTTTGATTTCGTATCCATTGCAGGACCATTCACATAGTGCCATAATAAAAATGCTTTGTCAACAAAGATTATCCATCAACCATAGAGACAGACGCCTATGGCAATCTGTATTTGACAAATCTCGAAGAGTATATGAGATCAATATTTTTTATCCTTGAGAAATTCTCTATTTTGTCATGGTGAGACCTCTTGAGATAAAGAAAGATTTCAGAAACGGTTTTATACCTGCCAAGCTCTTTTCGTCCCAGTTCATAACCTTTGATAGACGCTCCGTCGGCACCGTGACAGGATGCGCAGTATATCTTGTAGCTCATGGCCCATCTGTCTTTCTTGATCAGAGAATCCAGTACGCTTTCGGCCACCATATCGGCCAGAAGCGTACCACTAAAAAAGATACAAAAGATCAAAGATTTCATTTTTTTTCCCTTATACCGTATAATATAGAGCCTCCGGATGGTGTACGACCAGAGCGCTCGTCGTCTGTTCAGGATGCATCTGAAATGTTTCGCTCAACTCTATGCCGAACTCTTCGGGGTGGAGCATGTCGAAAAGAGTGCGGTTTTGCTCCAGATCAGGGCACGCCGGATAACCGAAACTATACCTCGCCCCTCTGTATCTATTCGTTCTTACATCTTTCAGGGTATAGCCTTCATCATCGGAAGCTATATTCAGATCCAGGCGAATCTGTTTATGAACGATCCCGGCCAGAGCCTCGGCAAGCTCTACACCCATTCCGTGAAAGAGGTTATATTCGAGATACTCGCCCCTTTCGTAGAGATCTCTTTCATACTCACCTATTGCCGAACCCGCGCTCACACATGTCAAAGCGACGAGATCGTGGCGATCATGGCGAAAATAGTCGCTCAACGCCCTGTAAGGCTTTCGCCTCTGTCTGGGAAATTCGAAAACTCCAACCGCTCTCTCCGAAACGATCCCAAACGGCTCCCTGTTGGCATTTGCGTCGATATTCCACCCTTCCGAACTGTCGAAAAGCAACAATCTGTTATCATCGCTTCTGCATGGATAGTAGCCATAGATCATGACAGGTCTGAACAGTTTGTCCCCAAGCATGATATCTTTGATTCTCTCGAACGCGGGCTCGACCTCTCTCTCTACAAGCTCTCTGTATCTATCTTTGCTCATCCCTTTGCTCTTGTAGCCCCAGTGCATTTTGTAGAGCATTCTTTTGTTTATCCACTTGAACGCCAACGCCGGATCGAAAGAGTCGACATCCAGAACTCTCCTGCCCCAGAAGGGGGGAGTAGGTATATCGGCTTCACCGGGCATCTCTATCTCATCGACAGAAGGTATCTCTACATTCACGGTCTCTCGTTTTTTCTCTTCTCTATCCGCCAAATCGGCAGCCAATCTGGTATCGATACCTTTGGAGGGATCTTTTTTCCACTCTTCGATACGACTCATTGCGACAACCCCGTCAAAAGCGTCTCTACAGTAGAAAACAGGTCCTTTGTAGACAGGTCGGCAATACTCATCCACGAAACTTCGGGTCAATGCGGCACCACCCATCAATACGGGAACTTCTATACCGAGTTCAGTCATCTTTTCCAGATTTTCCTTCATAACCTGAGTCGATTTGACCAGCAGACCACTCATGCCTATAGCGTCGGCATCTATCTCTCTGTAGTGTTTGAGATACTCTTCGAGTTCCACCTTTATACCGATATTTTTGACCTTGAAGCCATTGTTGCTGAGTATGATATCCACGAGATTTTTCCCAACATCGTGAACATCACCCTTTACAGTGCCTATCACGAGAGTGGTATCGGTCTCTTTCTCTTTTTTGCTCAGATATGGACGCAGGAAATCGACCGTGGCTTTCATCGTCTCCGCCGACTGCAACACGAAAGGCAACTGCATTTCGCCCCTGCCGAAAAGCTCTCCAATCTCCTTCATGGCATCTATCAATATTTCGTTGACGATTCTATCGGCTCCGATCTCTTCATGAAGCTCTTCTACGAGAGAGATCATTCTGTTCTTCTCGCCATCCATCAACAATTTTTTGATCTTCGCTTCGTCGTCGAGCTTCTCGAACTCCTCGTCGGATCCATCCTCCTGCATACTCTTGCCGCTGAAGTGCTCTATGAATCTAAAGAGCGAATTTTCGTCCGCCCTGAAGAGCAGCTCTTCGCACACCTCGACATCCTCTCTCTCCATCCTGGAAAGAGGCACTATGTGTTTCACATTGATGATGACGGAACTCAACCCCGCCTTGATGCAGTGGTGCAAAAAGACAGAGTTCAAAAAAACTCTCGCGCTTCTGTCGAGTCCGAAAGAGATATTGCTAAGTCCAAGTGTCGTACCGACTTCCGGATGTATTCTGTGGAGCTCCCTGATAGCCTCCATCGTCTCTACCGCTGCGTTCCTGTACTCCTCGTCGCCGGAACCTACGGTAAATGTCAATACATCGAAGAGCAGATTCGCCGGATCGATACCGTGTCTCCGGGTAGCTATGTCGTACATCCTGCAGGCTATCTCGACTTTGCGCTCTCTGCTTTTTGCCATGCCCCGTTCATCTATGCTCAAACAGACCAGAGCCGCTCCATATCTTCTGGCCAGTCCGCAGACTGCGTCGAACCTCTCTTCGCCATCTTC
>CAZYUW010000097.1:0-5059 GCA_964650685.1 uncultured Nitratifractor sp. | reverse complement strand
TTTGCCAAGCAAAAAATTAAAAATTTAAATCAACAGATAGATTATCTTGATAAATCTATAAAAGAAAAACATGATATTTTTATCAGGAGAATATCGGAACAATTTTCGTTGTTGGTTGCTATCGAGAGAATTAATAAAAGTTCTCCCAAATCTGTGATCAAACAAGAGATATATAATGCATATAAAAAAATAAATAATAAAGAGATGAAAAGATTGGAACAAATGATTATAGAAAACAATCAAGAAAGAAAGATCCTTGAAAATGAAAGGGAAAAACTCAAAAATAATATTGAACATATATCAAAAAAACACGAACTATACCGCAAAAAGAAAGAAAAAGCTGAAATGCTTCTAAAGAAACTGGCCAACGAAGAAAAACTTTATAGGAAAAAACTCAAAGAACTCATTACAAGGCAAAATCTTCTTCGTTTGACTCTGGCACGGCTGAACATCCTCAAGAAAGAGGAGATCAAGGAAGCCAAAAGAAGGGAGGCCGAGCGAAAAGCTCAGTTGGCCAAAAGAGCCAAAGAGTTGGAAAAAATGAGAAAAAAGAAACTTGCGGAAAGAGAGAAAGCCAAAAGAGAAGGCAGAGTCGTGGATTACTCCAGACCCGCGATAAGCGAAAGTACGAACGCCAGTAAAGTTAAACAGTATGGCAGCTCCTATCACAGGGAAAGGGTTTACGCGTATAGAGGTCCAAAAACCATTTCTCCGGTTTCCAATGCCCGTTTGGTTAAAAAGTTTGGAACCTATGTCGATCCAATATACAAAATCAAGATATTCAACGATTCGATAACTCTGAAGGCTCCGAAAGAGGATGCCAAAGTCTACAATGTGCTCAATGGAAAAGTCGTGTATGTAGGCCAAAACAGCATGCTGGGCAAAGTCGTGATAGTGGCCCATGGGGGAAAACTTCATACTGTCTATGCGGGCTTGTCAAAGATATCTCCATTTATAAAGAACGGAAGCAAGATTAAAAAGGGAATTGTGATAGGCAAAATAAAAAGAAAACTTATTTTTCAAGCTACAAAGAACTCAAAACTGATAAATCCTGTCAGGTTAATAAGACTGTAGAACTTTGAACTTATTTCAAACTCTATTTTATACGCTTTTGGTTATAATCGCGCCAAAATATACAGGGAAAACATGATGGCGAGAAGAGTGCTGGTTAAATTTTCGGGAGAAGCGTTGGCTGGAGAGGATGGTTACGGAATCGATACGGAGATACTCAAATATATCGCCAATGAGATAAAACTGCTCAGAGAAAACGGCATAGAGGTAGCCATTGTAGTAGGAGGCGGAAATATAATCCGTGGCGTTTCAGCCGCCAAAGACGGCATCATAAAGCGAACGAGCGGTGACTATATGGGAATGCTGGCGACAGTGATAAACGGTGTGGCCATTCAGGAGGCACTCGAAAACATCGGTCTGGAAGCGAGACTTCAGTCTGCCATAGATATGCATGAGATCGGAGAATCCTTTATAGTCAGAAGAGCGAGAAGGCATCTAGAGAAAGGTAGAGTGGTGATCTTTGCAGGTGGTACAGGCAATCCATACTTCACTACAGATACCGCTGCCACTCTGAGAGCCAGTGAGATAGAGGCCGATATGCTGATAAAGGCGACAAAGGTGGATGGAGTCTATGATAAGGATCCTGCCAAGTTCAGCGATGCAGTCAAGCTGGACGAGCTGAGTTATGACAGAGCTCTGAGTGAACATATCAAAGTTATGGATGATACAGCGATAGCCCTGGCAAAAGAGAACAATCTGCCTATCGTTGTATGCAACATGTTCAAAGGTGGTAATCTTCTGTCCATAATCGATGGAGATTTCTCGCAATGTTCCGTCGTGAAATAATGGAGCATGTACGGATATCAAAAAAATATCAAGGAGACTGGATTTGAAAAGAATAGAGCAGATAACGGCTAAAGCACTGGAGCATGTAGATAACGACAGATATCTGTTGTCCAAAGCGATTGGCAAGAGAGCGGAGGAGCTGAGTGCCGGTGCGGTTCCGCTGGTGGATATGGATACCAAAAAGCATAAAGCGGTGGATATAGCTCTGCACGAGATAGCGGAGGGCAAACTGAAAGTAAGCCGGGACAAATAGCGCTTGGACAAGTTTCTCAATCTGCTTCGTCGTCTCAAAAGTGTCGATGAGGCCATTTCGATTTTGAGATCTCAGATAGATCTGAGCCCCGATATAGAAAAAGCGCTCGATTTCGCGATTTCGGCCCATGAAGGGCAGTTTCGCAAAAGCGGTGAACCATATGTGATACATCCTGTTCTGGTAGCCGCCATCACTGCATCTGTCAGTGGTGACGAGACCATGGTGGTATCCGCGCTGCTTCACGATGTGGTAGAGGACACTCCCCGTACCATAGAGGAGATAGGCGGGATGTTTGGAGACGATGTCAGATATATCGTCGAGGGGCTTACAAAAATAGTTGCCATCCGTGATGAAAAGCTGATACCTTCCGATTCGAACGAAAAACTTATCAGTTCGGCATTGACATTCAGAAAAATATTGATAGCCTCCATAGAGGATGTGAGGGTTTTGATTATCAAGCTCTGCGATCGTCTCCACAACATGATGACACTCGATGCCCTTCCTCCCCAGAAACAGATGCGCATATCGGAAGAGACCCTGGTCGTATACGCCCCGATAGCTCATAGACTTGGAATCTCCAGGATAAAAAATATTCTCGAGGATCTCAGCTTCAAATATATCTATCCAAAAGATTACGAAAATATCGACACCTATATCAAAAGCAATCACCAGAGCCTGCATATACGACTGAACTCTTTTATAAGCAAAGTGAACAATCTGTTACAGATGCAGGGATTTCACAGAGAGGATTTCGAGGTTATCGGCCGCGTGAAGCACCACTACTCCATCTATCTCAAAATGCATCGCAAAGGGATAGGTATCGACGAGGTTCTGGATCTACTCGCGGTCAGGATCATCGTCAAGGATCCCATAGAGTGTTATGAGGTACTTGGAGCGATGCATCTCAACTTCACTCCGTTGATATCGAGATTCAAAGACTATATAGCTTTACCAAAAGAGAATGGATACCAAACCATCCATACTACGCTTTTTGATGATGAAAGTATAGTGGAGGCTCAGATACGCACCGAAGCCATGCACCATCTGGCCGAGTACGGTATCGCAGCGCACTGGAAATACAAAGAGAGAGAAGGGGAGTGTAATTTCAGCGAATCGGTCAATCTGGAGTGGCTGAAGAGTCTGCCGTACCAGGATGATTCTGTGGAGAGTTTTTATGAATTGGCCAAAAACGATCTGTTCAGCGAAGATATAGTCATCTTTTCTCCCAAAGGGGACTATTTTACTCTCCCGAAAGATTCCGTAGCTCTGGATTTCGCGTACCTCATACATTCGGAGATAGGAGACAGAGCGGTCAGTGCGATAATCAACAAAGAGAAGGCTTCGTTGTTGACGATCCTGAAAAACGGGGATATTGTCAAGATTGTTACACAGGACGATCCAATACTCCACTGTTCATGGCTCGATACCGTGAAAACCAGCAGAGCCAAGGAGGGAATCAGAAGCAGATGCAGACAGAGATCCAGAGAGGTCAACGAAATTACTGCCTGCAATATTCTCGCGACCATATTTGACAAAACTCCGGAAGAGATAAAGAGAATCATATACGAATCCGGCACTGAAGCGTCCATTTTCAGGGTGCCGGAGCAACTGGATGTTCTAAAGGAGAAAATTCACAGAATCTCCAAATTCGCGAAGATCAAAGAGGTGCGCTTCTGGGAAGTGCTCAAAAAAGGGTACAAGAAACCTTTCGTCAAAGAGATGGATCATTTCGTATTTTTTACCAACAAGCCAATAGAAGGGGTAGAGTTCGATTTTTGCTGTCACCCCAAGCTGGGAGACGATATAGTGGCCCTTTATAAGGAAAACAGGGTTATTATTCATCACAAACTGTGCAAAAAAGCCTATAGTGTCATCAGCAGTGGAGAGCAGATGGTCTATGTCAGGTGGAAGACCAGCAAAGTGGCCAGATATAGACTCATAGTAGCTTTGCAGAATCAAAAGGGCATACTGGCTCAGTTGTTGACGAAGCTGTCGCAGATAGGTTTGAATGTAACGGGTATAGAGCTGGGTATATACAGCAGCGACAGCGCGGAGTATTGTCAGATAGAGGTAGAATCCGAAAGCAGCAACAAAAAAGAGATCGCCAAAGAGATCATGAAAAAGTTCAAACTTGTCGATATATCGGCTTTGGATGACGCATACAACAACTAAATACAGGAGAAGAGAAATGGTCGACAGTGCACTCGAAGATATAGAGCGTGGAACCGTAGAGATCATAGATAAAGAGCGTATAGTGAATCTGGTTCGGAACTATTACGAAAGTGGCGAAAACTACTATGTCAAACTGGGGCTCGATCCTACAGCTCCGGATCTGCATCTGGGCCATACGGTTATACTGCACAAGCTGTCGATATTTCAAAAGCACGGGGCGATCGTACAGTTGCTTATAGGGGATTTTACTGCCATGATAGGTGACCCTACCGGCAAGAGCGAAACCAGAAAGGTATTGGACAAGGAGAGTGTGGCCAGAAATGCCAAAACCTACAAAGAGCAGGCTTTCAAGATCCTGGATCCAGAGAGGACTGAACTGGTTTTCAACTCCGAGTGGCTGGAGGGTTTAGGCGCGGATGGGATAGTGAAGCTCGCCACAAGATTCAATGTCGCTCGTATGCTCGAGAGAGACGATTTCGAAAAGAGATACAAAAATGGGCAGAGTATATCGATATCGGAGTTTCTATACCCTCTGTTGCAGGGCTACGACAGTGTGGCGTTGAAATCCGATATCGAAATAGGCGGTACGGATCAGAAATTCAATCTTTTGATGGGAAGGCATTTGCAAAGATCGTATGAAACCGGAAAAGAGCAGGCGGTTTTGATGATGCCCATCCTCGAAGGGCTGGATGGTGTGCAGAAAATGAGCAAATCGCTGGGTAATTACATAGGAATCACTGAAGCCCCAAAAGATATATATGCTAAAATGATGTCCAT
>CAZYUW010000096.1:0-5775 GCA_964650685.1 uncultured Nitratifractor sp. | reverse complement strand
CATCCGGGAGCACCTTGGCGTAACGCTGGACGATGACGATCTGGAGAGACTCTCACAACTAAAAAGTCAAAGAAGTGTTGCCCCCGACCATACCCGCCGACCTGCCCGTGCGCATACGCTCAAAGAGCACTTCGACACCCTGCCGCGTAACGAAGCGATCCTCGCTGCTGTGGCCGATGGCTATACGCAGGCGGAGGTGGCCAGATATGTTGGATTGTCTCGCTCGATGGTGTCGAAGATATGCAGAAAAGATGAGCAATAGAGGTGGATATTCAACGCCTGACCCCTACCAAATTATGACGACTTATAAAGAAGCGTGGAAAGCACTTGAATTCACCCTCGAACCAGCCATCCTCCACGAGATTTAAAAATTTAGTTCCTGGCCCCAAAATTTAAAAGGTGTTTGTTTGACAATAATATATAAATACTATATACTTATGTAAACACACAAAAGGAGTGGAGATGCACTCACCGGAACAACTCAAAAAACAGCAGGTAGGATTGAGACTGCCGGTTTATCTACTAGAGAAACTCGATGCACTTACCGAAAAGTACGATCTGAACCGAACCGATATCATCATAGAATCTATCAAATCCTATATCGAAGCGCAGGAGGCCAAAGAGTTTTACCGTAGTTTCGAGCGCTCTTCCAAAGAACTCAAAGAGGTACTGGACGATCCATCGAAAGCTGAAAGATTGCAGACTTTGGATGCGCTGATCGATGAGCTGTAAGATTGTCGTATTGCCAGAGTTTGCCGCTGAAGTCAAACAACTGGCAAAAAAATACAAAAAGATCAAAGAAGACCTTGGACAGCTGAGTGCAGCACTACAGGAGAACCCTACCCGCGGCATACCGCTGGCCGGAAGTTGCTACAAAATCAGGCTGGCCAACTCCTCTATTCCTACAGGCAAGAGCGGAGGGTTTCGAGTGATTTACTACTTTATCGATGAGAAAACACATATATATCTGATGAGTATTTACGCAAAAACACTAAAGGAGACTATTTCCGAAGAAGAGATAGTGGCCATTTTAAAAAGAAACGGACTGATACCATGAGAGAATACACCCAATCCGAACGCCCCGCCATCGAACTCTTCCAAAAACTCGGCTACGACTACCTCGATGCCAAAAAACAAAAGGAATCTGGTGATGCCGATGCTACATCACTATCTGCTTAATGTTACTTTTTGATATAGCGCTTTTCCTTCCAAAACGATCGTGATATATTTACTAAAATATTGAACTTTTCAGAGATTCGAAGGCCGCAAAAGGAGATATTTTCTCTATCTTTCCTGCGCTGGGGATGCCGTAAGGAGTCTACATTGGGTTACGACACCGGGCAGTGAAAATTTCTCGGCTTTTTTGGGTATGAAATATGAAAAGTATATCCATATCCGGATCTTTTTTCAGAAACTCTTCCGCGACCTCGCATGCGATACAGGCGGCGCGTTCGGGCGGAAAGCCGTAGATACCCGTAGAGATGGCGGGAAAAGAGATGGAACGACAACCGATTCGTCGGGCTTCCTCCAGGCTGTGGCGATAGGCGCTGCGCAGCAGCCGGTCGCACTCTCTCTCGCTGCCGCAGCGTCCCCAGATAGGGCCGACGGTATGTATAACGAAGCGGGCGGGAAGTCTGCCGGCGGTTGTGGAGACCGCCTCACCTGTTGGAAGTCCGTTTGGATATAGTTCCCGGCGTATCTTTTTGCAGGCTTCCAGGATAGTCGGACCGCCCGCGCGATGTATGGCACCGTCCACTCCGCCGCCGCCCATCAGAGAGGAGTTGGCGGCATTGACGATAGCGCAGCTCTCTTCCTGTGTGATATCTCCTGTTTTTACGCGAATGGGCATGAATTTATCCTTTTTGCTTCGTTTTCTATATCGATCGAATTATAAACGCTATAAGTGTACGCGGAGTATTATCTGTATTTTTTGGCTGCAAGAAGAGGAATAAGAAGCAAGGAGACAAAAATGACCGATAGCGAAGTTTAACTCCCATTGACTATAGGCTCTTTTTCAAAACTTCGAACAAGGAACAAGATAATGAGAAGCTCCACTCCCAACAGCATCCAGTGGATCGTATATACCTTGTCGTGCTTATCCATAATGCCGAAACTCTCCATCGTTTTGTAGGCTGCCCAGGAGAGGCACATCCCGCATAGGTATCCGATCTGTTTGACGCTGTCGATACGACTGAGTATATCGTCGTTGTCCAGCGCGAGAGTTTCGGCACGCACGAGATAGCTTCCAAAGGCGAATGTGGCCTGGTATCCGATATAGATCAGCATCGCGGTCATGTAGCTATACGGTCTCCACAAAAAATATACTATCATTATCAGGATGACGATTTCTACGAGCAGTGAAAATCCGAAAAAGCATCCAAGTGTCATTATTTTGCCGTAGAATCGCGCTACCACAATGGTAGCCAGTGCCAGCACAACCCCGCCCGTCGAGTAGACCGATGGGGACAGGGGCTCGTATATGGTAAAGACCACTCCGATACTCAAACCGAGAAAGAGAGAGTTGAGGAGTTTGTATATCGTGTATGGCGTCAGTCTGATACTCCATCCCTCTTCGCGCAAGCTCTATCCTTTAGAATCTATACTCGATTCTACCATATATAGAACGTCCCTCGGTGGAGTATCCGTAAACGGTCTGATAATCCTCGTCGAAAATATTGTGAGCCTGCAGTGAAATGTCGAGATTGGCGCCTATTTTTTGATTGTAGCTCAGATTGACCAGAGTGTAGCTCTCCAGCGTGACATTTCTGGCAGGCCATACCGACCAGTCTTTGTCCGTTCTTTTCGAAACATACTGTATATCCGCGCCTATATGTATATCGGGACTCAGATAGTGATCTATAAATAGATTGAAAGATTCCCTGGGTCTTCTTGGAAGTGTATTGCCGTCGATATCGTCCATACTGAACAGTCTGGTGTAGTTTGCCCTGAAGAGGGTGCTTATCGAGTCGAACCTGTATTTCGACTCTATCTCCAGACCGTCTATGGTGTATGAGGAGTTTCTGTTGAAATAGACTACAGTCCATCCGACTACCCTGTTGTCGATCATATCCTCTATCTCGTTTCTGAAATATGTCACCTTCAGCATATCTTCGTATCCCATGCTCACTTCGTAGCCTTTGGTGTATTCGGGTTTCAGGTTGCTGCCGGCTGCCCTGTTGGTCCACTGGAAAAGACTGGGAGCTTTGTAGGCGCTGTATAGATTGGCGGACGCGAAAACCCCTTTCAATAGAGAGCACTCTCTTTTGAGCCCCAGACGATAGGTCGTTTTGCTGTCGAATTTGTCGAAGTCGTCATATCTTATCGTCGCGTTGAGTATCGTGCGTCCTCCGAAAAGTTCGCTTATGTATCTGTAGCTTCCGAAAATACCGTGGTTGGTAAAGCTGTCGCCCCTGCGGGCATCGATGTACTCACTGGACTCGATACCACCGGAGAGTGTGCCTTTGCCCATCTCGTAGGCGAACGAAAGGGCAGCCCTCTCTCCCTCCCCGGAAGCGTCGAATGTATAAGGCCCCCATAGCCCCATCCCATCGATGTGTCTGTCGATTCTGTTTAGACTAAGCACCCCGTCGAGCGACAGTTTTCCGTCATCGTAGTCGTATCTCAGCGCGCTCAGGGATTCTTTGAAGGTTCCGTTGGAAAAAGAGTCGTTTCCGTTGGTGCCGTCAAAGTCGTAGTCTCCATCGATATGGCGATGATATATTCCGATTTTACTGTTTTTATCTATATTCAGATAGGCTTTCAGGTCGAAGGTGTTGTTTTCGTATTGGTCGCTTTCGGCATCACGGGGAATCATGGCGGAGTATGAGTCACTAAAGTAGTGATCCGCGTTTACGATCAGTCCTCCGGCATCTCCGGCAAGCGAAAGAGTAATTCCGCTCTCTTTGGTATCGTACGATCCGTAACCGGCTCTTATCGCGACCTCTCCACCTTTTTTCGGAGTGTCGGTAACTATATTCACCACTCCCGCTACCGCGTCGGCTCCCCAGATTCCACTCTGGGCGCCTTTGACGATCTCTATCTGTTTCACATTGTCGAGCATGATGTGGGGCAGCCCTGAAGAGAATCCGGGATCGGTCGGATCCTTTAGGGGAATACCGTCGATGGTTATGAGGATATTGCCTCCGTCGAAGCCCCTTAGAAAAAGTCCGGAGGTTTGTCCTGCTCCACCGTTGGAGCTCAGTGAGAATCCAGTCGTTCTCTCGAGAGCTTCTCCTAGTGTCCTGAAGCCTCTCTCTTTGATATCTTCGGAGCTGATGACCGTGACATTGGCCGTCGTGTCCCGCAGGGGGGTGCTGACCCGATCGGCGGCAGTGATAGTGATGGTCGCATCGTCGAAGATATCGTCGATCGCGGTGCCTTCTGCCGATATCGTGCCGCATGCCGTCGCCACATAGAGCGAAAGATACAAAAATCCGTTTTTCATCACATTTTCCCTTGTTTTTATTTTTTCGAAATCAAATCTATCATGGAGTGTCGCCATGATCGCCAAAAATTTTTCGGTCGCCTGTTCAGTTGCTGGTGATGTTTTGTCGAGAAGGTGGGGATGTTTTGTGTATATCGTAGGTGTATGGTGAGTGGTGACGGCGAAACGAAGCGTCTATCGTGCACAATCTATGGAGTGTGGAGTGCATGGCTATAGCCGCCAGCTTAAAATAGCGTCTGTTGTGTCCCCGTAGATGTTTCATACGAAATGATACACGCTCTTGACTTAAGAGAGACCCCTTTTGCGGAAGCCATAATCAAATTGGAGTATAATTACATAATTTTTTCGAGGAGAGTATAAAGCATGGATACGGTCAAATCCACAGAAGAGTTCAAAAAACTGATCTCGGAGATCAGGGCGGAAAAGAGTTACAAAGAGCCCATAGCGTTCGGTATCGCACGGGTGGACAGGGGACAGAAAAATGCCGACAGGGTTTTGCAGGCCACATACGCCGTCGTCAACTGGAAAGAGAATTACGGTTCGGCCGCCGTGTTTGTTCGCGCTCTCGCGGATGCCGCGATCGAAGTCGATTTCGACGGAAGCGAATTTACAGCGACCATAAACGATAGATTCGTCTCCAACTGTATGGCGGCCTTCGCTCCCTATCTGGCGGAGGCCGTAGGAGAAGCCCACTTGAATGTTCAGGTGATAAAGGCGCTGTCTTCCATGGGTGATATCGGAAAAGATTTTCGCATCACATTTTTGTTCGAAGACAGCGCGCCAAAAAGCGTAGAGTCCGTCTATCTCAAGCTATACGCTCTCTCTACGGGCAAAGCTCCCCTCAGAGGTGTCGATCTGAATGGAGCTTTCGGTATATTGAGCAATGTGGCGTGGTCAGGAAACAAACCGTACGAACTGGACTATCTGCGTGAGAACGAGATCGAGATGAAACTGACCGGTACATATCCTCACATCGACAGTGTGGACAAATTTCCAAGATATCTGCAGCACATAATTCCCGCCGACAATACCAGGATCCTCGACAGCTCGAGAGTTCGCATGGGGGCTCAACTGGCTCCGGGCACTACCGTGATGCCGGGCGCCTCGTACATAAACTTCAACGCTGGCACGCTGGGGCCTGTCATGGTGGAGGGCAGAATATCCAGTTCGGCAGTTGTCGGCAGCGGTTCCGATGTGGGCGGAGGAGCCAGTATACTCGGGGTGCTCAGCGGAACCGACGGCAATCCGATCAGTATAGGGGAAAATACACTTCTGGGGGCAAATTCGGTTACCGGAATACCTGTAGGCGATGGCTGTATAGTCGATGCCGG
>CAZYUW010000095.1:0-4700 GCA_964650685.1 uncultured Nitratifractor sp. | reverse complement strand
GCCCTCGTAATCCTCTTTCGCGCACTCCATATATTCGCGGTATTCGCACATGTTTTTGAAACGGGCACTTCTAGCGAACGATCTGTCGGGATAGTACTTCTCTTCCAGCATGATTCCTCCTGATATGAAATTGTAGACGGTGGTATAGTTATATCATAGATAGTTTATATAGCAAAATCGTAGCGTATTGACCGAAGCTGCCCTCGGAGGGCAAAACAAGAAAGCGGACTGTTTCGGAGAGTAACAACAAAACGGGATGTTCCACATCGAGGTGCCACAGATCACCCTTTCAAGGCAAGTGGATTCAATCAAAAAGCTCCCTTGTACTGTGGCATACTTTTGAGCTTGAGATAGATCAGGGCGGACATCAACGCGTCGTTGAGAGCATCGTGTTTGCCCAGTAGTGGCAGATCCAGCTCCTCCATTATCGTATCGAATTTCAGATCCACAAACTCATATGGTGAAGATTTTCTGTAACGCCTGTAGTACATTTCGCTGAGTTCTATCAATCTGTTCGGCATGGGAATGCCCAGCATCTCTTTGGTGTACCTGCTCAACATCTTTTGATCGAAGCGTATATAGTATCCCACAAGAGGCCTGTTTCGTACAAATTCGAGCAGTCTCGATATCGCCTCTTTCGGACTTTCGCCGTCGGCCGCGTCGACATCTCTGATGCCGTGGATCTTTATGCTCTCCTCTCCTATCTCTCTTTCGGGTTTGAGTCTGGCTTCGAAGGATCCTCCAATTTCGATACTGTTGCCTTTGACCAGAACCGCGCCTATAGAAAGTATCTCATCCGAGCTGGTGTCCATCCCGCTCGTTTCGGTATCGAGAACCACCACTTCATCACCCTCGAATGGTTCGAGCATATAGGCGTAACGATTATCTTTGAGCCTGGATCTCATCCATGCTCTTTTCAGTGAAAGCACACTATTCCCCCTCCTGGGCTTTTTGAGTCCATGACAAAGCTCCTGTCGCGAAAAGTACAGAAACAGATACTACACGACAAACTCATTCACGACGGAAGTTTGTCGAGATCGAAATATCTGGAGATAAATTTTTTGAAACGCTCGACTATCTCCAGACTGTCCATTAGAAGATCGCGCTGTATTTTGCTCAGATCTTCGCTATGGACGGTGTTGTCCGGCTCTGCGCCCTTTTCCAACGAACCCAGCTGAGCACCGAGCCTCAAAAAAACCAGAGCGTCGAAAGCCTCGACCAGCTCTCTCGCCAGTGCCTCGTCCATCAAGCCTCTGCCGACACACTCCTTGATCCTCTCGACCGTCGACAGTTTCTCTATACCGTATTTGAGCGCCATCGATCTCGTGCCCTGAACGATGGGAAATATCCCCGCCTTTTTAATATCTATATGTCTGTCTTTGTGCAGCAGCGAGCTCCACAACCCCACAGGGGTCTCGAAAAGCAGAGTGAGCCTGGCGAAATATGCCATATACACATCGTCGGATCTATCGAGGCGCTCGAATATATAGCTTCTGAGATCGCGCATCATGTGGGTATTTCCAAACACTGCGTCGGCGTCGAAAAATATCGCGAGCTCCATGAAGCTCCGCTCATCAGGTCCGCTCAGCCATCTGTCTATCCTCTCTCTATACTCACTCTGATTCATGCGCCAATATGGATTGGACACCATCACTTCGCCGGGACACTCAGGATAGCCGAAATCGATCATCGCCGAAGTGAAACTCTCCATATATCCGGCAAACTCATCCATATCCACACTTTCGTCCACTATAACGGCATTGTCCTGATCGGTACGAACGATCTGCTCACCCCTTCCTTCGCTGCCCATGACCAGCAAAACGCATCTGTCATGGTACTTCGAAGGCACGACCATCTCGAAGAGTTTTCGATAGACCTTTCTATTTACCTCCGATATCAACTTGGATATATATCTGACCTTGAGGCCCTGCGAATAGAGACGCCTCACAACGGTCAGATAACCCTGACTGGCATCCTTGAGCTCTTCGAGAGTCGCGGCATGCTCTATCTTGACAGTTATCAGATGAGAGTGGTTGGCGAAATAGCTCAATATATCTATCTGTTCCAATACTCCCTCCAGCACGCCTTCGCTCACCACACCAAGCCGTTTGATATTCTCTCTGATCAGGGTCAGATAGGCGTTGAACAGAAAATCCTCTTTCTCGACGGTAATGAGAGGATATTTCGCTACGCTCGATACGCTCGACTCCAGATCGAGTTTCCCTTCAGCTATCATTTTCTTGATATCACTGTCCGCTATTATCCCATAATCCCCGTTTCGATCCCGTGTGATGATCTCCGATCTACCCATTTGGGCCGAAAGTTTCACAGCCTCCCCAAGCGTGGTATCGGCCGGCACCAGACACGGAGAATGCCAATAGCTTTCGGCGACTCTTGCCGTTATCCACTCTCCACTGCCACCCTCGCGCTCTCTTCGCTTGAGATACTCCAGCCTCTCGACCATATCCATGAGATAGAAACTTTTCAAAGATTCACACTTTTCGAAAAGCTCGAGAAAAAACTCTCCCTTCAATTCGTAACATATGAGATCCTCTTCGACAATATAGCTTGCCGCGCAGTTGCCGCTCAACAAAGAATCGGCATCGAAGCTGTCTTTTTCTCTGTATATTCTGAGTATCTCCCCATGCTCGTCTTCCGCCTTTACGACCCCTTTGATGACTATATGAAAGCTATCCGGCTTCGAACCGCATAACATCAAAGAGGTACCAGCCGGATAGAAGGACAAAACGACATTTTCGAGTAGCAGATCCATCATCTGCGGAGTTATCTCGTCGAAGGGATGGATAGATGAGATAAAAGTTTTTTGATCGTTGAAACTCAATAAAAATCCTTATATCATCTTTCCTCAAATATCACTGAGCCGGAGGCTCAGTGAACATGAGCGTCGCCAGCTCCACGGGGAATGCGGATATTCTCCACCATCTCCTGTATATGCTGCGGAGGCGGTGTGGTCATCCTCGAAACGACAAGCGCGACCACGAAGTGCAGTACCATTCCAAGCGTTCCGATGCCGGTGGGCGCTATACCAAGAATATAGTTGCTTTTGTCTCCCCCCATGAAGACAAAATAGACTATATAACCGAAAGTGAATATCAATCCGGTCAAAATTCCAGCAATGGCGCCGGCTTTGTTCATTCTCTTGTCGAATATACCAAGTATAATGGCTGGAAAGAAGCTCGCCGCGGCAAGACCGAATGCAAAAGCGACAACCTGAGCGACGAAACCAGGGGGGTTTATGCCCAGATATCCCGCTACCACGATGGCCGCTACCGCCGACACTCTGGCAGCCATGAGTTCGGCCTTTTCGCTGAGGCGTGATTTGCCGGTTTTTGGATCGTTGAACATCACCTGCCCCAGTAGATCGTGGGATATGGATGAGCTGATAACCAGCAGCAATCCGGCAGCCGTAGAGAGTGCGGCGGCCAAACCTCCCGCAGCTATCAGGGCGATAACCCAGTTGGGCAGATTGGCTATCTCCGGATTTGCCAAAACGATGATGTCCCGATCAATATAGACTTCATTATCGAATGGCTTGGCGCCTTTTGGGGGCAGTGCGTTTGTAGTCAGTCGGTGTCCATCCTGTGCGGTTTTTGTGCCATCGAAATGCGGTTTACCTTTTTTGTCATCGAAGGCTTTACCGGCAGCGTACTGTATCTTGCCATCTTTATTGCGATCGTTCCACGCCAGCAAAGAACCATTCTCCCAGGTCTTGAACCACGAACCATGATTATCTCTGCCATCAGCCTTCTTGACGCCTTCGTTCACCCATTTGCCATACTCTACATTCTGTACTCTATCGATGATATTCACCCTGCTGAAAGCCGCAACGGAAGCAACTGTCGTATAGAGTATCGCGATAAACAGCAGAGCGTATCCCGCCGATATCCTCGCGTCCTTGACCTTGGGAACGGTAAAAAAGCGTACAATTACATGCGGCAATCCAGCCGTGCCCACCATCAACGCGACAGTGAGCATAAACATATTCCATAGATTCCCAGGCTGAGTATAGGCGTTGAAACCCAGATCGGTCAGCGATGTATCCAGAGCGTGCATCAAATAGGTGCCGGCCGGTATCTCCCTGACTCCGTCATTGAACGCGAAAGTTGTTTTGGCAAATATACCCAGCTGAGGGAAAAAGTTGTCCGTCACCATCAGAGAGAGAAATATGGCCGGAATCAAATAGGCGATAATCATTACCATATATTGGGCGACCTGCGTATATGTAATCCCCTTCATTCCCCCAAGAACAGCATATATGAAAACTATAACCATTCCGATGATGACTCCGGTATTGACATCTACCTGCAAAAAGCGGCTGAAAACGATCCCAACACCCCGCATCTGACCGGCCACATATGTAAATGATACGAAGATTACCGCGATCACAGCGACAGTACGAGCCAGATTGGAGTAGTAGCGATCTCCGACGAAATCCGGTACGGTAAATTTACCGAACTTCCTCAGATAGGGAGCCAGCAGAAGCGCCAGCAGAACATACCCGCCAGTCCAGCCCATCAGATAGGCTCCGCCGTCACTGCCTTTGTAGGCTATCAGTCCTGCCAGGGATATGAAAGAGGCTGCGCTCATCCAGTCGGCCGCTGTAGCCATTCCGTTGGCTATCGGATGTACTCCACCACCCGCTACATAGAAATCTTTGGTACTTGCCGCCTTGGACCAGA
>CAZYUW010000094.1:0-3049 GCA_964650685.1 uncultured Nitratifractor sp. | reverse complement strand
CGGCATCCACTATTCTGAAGTTTTGCGACTCCAGGTAATCGGTATCGATACGCCTGTTCTTCAGGAAGTAGAGATAGAGATAGTGTATATTGGCTCTTTCTTGCATCTCTATCTCCTGAAGGCTCCGTGTTCTGGTGCTTTTCCACAGTGCGCCGAAGAGAAACACCAAAAGGATCAGAGCGATGAAAAATATCAGATTGATCTTGCTTTTGAGAGAGTCTATCCTGAGCATTATATGAGCTTGTATCCGATGCCTCTGACGGCCTGTATAGCTTTTGGATTGTTCAGCTTGGATCTGATTTTGCTGATTATGACATCGAGGCTCTTTTGGGAGCTGTCGCTCATGACATTGGATTCGTTGATGAGCTGTTCTCTGGACAGGGTTATGCCCTGTTTGCGAATCAGTTGGGAGAGTATGTCGAATTCGGCCGGTGTCAATTGCAGCGCTTCCCCTCTGTAGTATACGGTGTCACCTCGTATCTCGTATTCGCTTTTTACTTCGTTCTGGTTGCTTGTTTTGTTGTACCGCCTCAGGAGAGAGAGTATTCTGGCATAGAGCTCTTTTGGATCGTACGGTTTTGGCAGATAGTCGTCCGCGCCCAGCCTCAAACTCTCGACTTTGTCGTTTATATCGCTTCGCGCCGAAGAGATGATGACCGGTATATCGTATTTGCGGACAACCTCTTCACACACCTCCAAGCCGTCCATGCCCGGCAGAGTGAGATCCAGCAGCAGCAGATCGTAATTGCCCACACCTGCGCTTACGCCAAGAAAGGGATCTTCGTAATTTGTCACTTCCATATCGAATTGCGCCAGATACTCGGTAAGCAGTTCGGCGAACTCCGGATCGTCCTCTATCATCAGTATCTTGATCGGTCGTTGTGTGCTTTTCTTTTCCATACTCTGGATTCTAACCATGGAAGGTTAATTGATCGCAAACGGCGGTCTATGTGCGCAGTGTATATATCATCTTGCGCAGGTTTTGATGAGTCGATATTTACGGCTCTATATATCAAAAGCGGGTCTCATCGCGTTTTCTATATCGTGTTGGGAGAAAATGTTGTTCGTAAAAATATCAAAAGCGATAACACCCTGATATAGGAGCATGTCGCTGCCGTCCAGAGCGGGCTTTCCGTATGAACGGGCCAGTTTTAGAAATGGGGTCTCCTTGCCGTAGATCACATCGACACATCCATGTGTTTTGGCAATGATACTTTCGAGCAACTCCCGTGGCAGAGGCAGTTGTTCGTCCGTCAGTCCCGCCGATGTCATGTTTGCTACCAGATCGTAGTTCCGGGGAGTGAAATCGTCCCACGAGAATGCCTCGAAACCTCTTTCTTGAAAGTATTTCAATCGTTCCTTTCCGCGATTGAGTATGGTCACACTGTATCCGGCATCCTTGAGTACCGCGCTGCTCGCTTGTGCCGTACCACCCGCTCCAAGCAGAAGAATCCGCAACCCTTTTCCAAACGGTTCGATAGCTTTAAGAAATCCCGGAGCGTCGGTATTGTAGCCGTGAAGTTCTCCATTTTTCTCCACTATGGTGTTGACGGCTCTTGCCTTTTTGGCAAAAGCATCCAGAACATCGCACGCTTTATATGCATACTCTTTATGTGGAACCGTGACATTCGCGCCTTTCAGTCCCAGCTCCAGAAATCTGTCTCTAAGCAGCTTGCCGTTTTTGAGGAGGTATCTGCCGTAGCAACCGTCGTAACCAAGTTTGGCGAATGCCATGTTGTGCATCAGGGGAGATTTGGAGTGCGATACAGGATCGCCGAATATTGCAAACAGCTCAGTGCTCAATCTTCATACTCCCCAAGCGGCAATACGGATTGCCCGTCTTCGATGCTCTCCATCTCTTTCAAAGTACTCATGAGCGCCATCAGTTTGTTTCTGACCTCCAGGTCCTCGAGTTTCGCTACCGAGTCTGCTACCACTCCCGCTCCAGCCTGCAGTACGATCCTGTCTTTTTTGATCAGAGCCGTTCTGATGGTGATGGCCGAGTCCATATCGCCTGTAAACGAGAAATAGCCCACGCTTCCACTGTAGAAACCTCTTTTGATGCCTTCGAAGTTCGCGATGAGCTCCATAGCCTTTATTTTGGGCGCGCCGGTCATCGTTCCAGCCGTAAATGTGGCTCTGAAGAGATCGAACATATCTTTGTCGTCGTCGATTTTGGCTATCACATCGCTGACCATATGCATGACATGGGAGTATTTTTCGACTCTCATTATCTCCGGCACTGTGACCGTACCCGTTCGTGCCACTCTCCCTACATCGTTTCTACCCAGATCCACCAGCATAAGGTGCTCGGCACACTCTTTGGGATCGTTGAGCATCTCTTCCTCGAGTTCTATATCTCTCGAAGGGGTACTACCCCGTTTTCTGGTTCCGGCTATGGGGCGCAGCAGTATTTCGCCTTCGGTCAGTCTGACCATCACCTCCGGAGACGAGCCGCAGATGGAGAACTCCTCATACTCCAATAGAAACAGATAGGGAGAGGGGTTTTTGGATCTGAGCACTCTATAGAAGCTGAGCGGATCGATCTCTCCCATTTGCGTATATCTATTGGATGGCAGCATCTGGAAAATATCACCCGCTCGTATATGCTCTTTTGCCTCTTCGACTATCTCCATGAAGCGTTCGCTGCCGATGGAGAAAGACCCCTCTCCCTCGAGTCTGGCAGCTTTGAGCTCTTTTGGGGTGTGGGCTTTGGGCAGGATATCGGATATCTTTTCGAGCATGTCCATATTTTCGCCATCTGGTGCTACCAGAGTGAGAGTCGAGCTTTTATGTGAAAAGCCTATAATGATTTTCGGTCTGACCATATCCAGATCGGGGGTGTTGAGATCGTCTCTCAGTCCATCCATGCTTTTATGCAGTACGGGTTCGAATACCTTTACCAGATCGTACCCCATGAAGCCTATAAAGCCATCCACGAACGAGAAGCCGGCCTTTCTGGCCACCTCCAGATATCTGGAACTCTCTATATGAGAGTAGTACTCCTGCAGAAACTTTAGAGGTTCGATTTTGGATTTTTCAATATCTC
>CAZYUW010000093.1:0-8039 GCA_964650685.1 uncultured Nitratifractor sp. | reverse complement strand
GAAATAGCGAATATGCTAAGCGACAGAAATGTCATATATGTCAGCGATGCCGGAATGCCCGCAATCTCAGATCCGGGTTCTTTATTGGTGAGGTATTGTCAAGACAACAAAATAGAATACGATGTTTTGCCCGGTCCAAGCGCGGTGACTACCGCTTATGCGGCCAGCGGCAAAGAGGGAAGTGAATTCTGTTTTATCGGATTTATTCCAAGAAGCGGAAAAGCCAGATCTGAAAAACTCGCTTGCGTAATGCGCAGCAAAAGCAACACCATCGTGTATGAGGCTCCCCATAGATTGCTGAAATTACTCAACGAGATCGCATCGATAGATCCCGACAGAGGTGTTTTTCTCGCCAAAGAGATAAGCAAAAGACACCAGAAGTATTACGCGGGAAAGGCGGCCGATGTTCTGCAGGAGATAGCTTCCCAGCATAAAATAAAAGGCGAATGGGTTGTAGTGATAGATGGTTCGAGCCATTCCGAACCGTCACTACACAAAGAAGAGATTATTTCGCTCGATCTACCCCCCAAAATAAAAGCCAAACTTCTGTCAAAAGTAAGTGATCGCAGTGTCAGTTACTGGTACGAGCGACTGATCTCGATATGAAAGATCGCAAATTATGAAATATATTGAGTCTCTCGAAAAATTTTGTAAACTCATTTAGGAAAAAAAAGGTAAAATCATTTATGATTATTTTCGGTAAAAAGGTTTGCATATACGCATTGGAAAAATATGCGCGAAATGTAAAGAAAATCTATCTCTCAAAAGAAAATGTACTGCCCGCGAAGCTCTTCGAACGCTTCAGGTCCAGAGTGGTATTTCTGGAAAACAGATTGGCCCAATCGATGAGTAGAGGCGGTAATCATCAGGGGATACTTCTGGAGATGGATGATTTCGAACCAGCGACTATAGCCGAAATCAGGAAAGGGAATTTCCTGGTAATGTTGGATGGTTTGACCGATGTCGGCAATATCGGCGCTATAGTAAGAAGCTCTTACGCTATGGGAGTGGACGCCGTAGTGGTAAGTGGTTTAAAGCAGATCAATTATGCAGCCGTGACCAGAACGAGCGCGGGAGCGTTGCTGGATATGCCGATGGTTTTGACTCATAACGCATTGGACGCGATAAATGAGTTGAAACAGTCAGGGTTCGTGTTTTATGGGGCGACAGTAGGTGGGAGATCCGCGGATCGTGTGATCTTTTCAAAAAAGAGAGTTTTGGTTCTTGGCAGTGAGGACAATGGCATAAGTCGCAAAGTTCAAAAAAAGATCGATAAAACGATATCCATAGAGATGAAGCGTGATTTCGATTCTTTGAATGTCAGCGCGGCAGCGGCAATATTAATTCACAGGATGGGATATGCAGTTGAATGAATTGATCGAAGAGCATACGCTACCTTCAATAAGCAAACAGACAAGGATCTCTATCGAAAACCTGGAATATCTCCTAGCCGGAGAATGGAGCAGATTGCCACAGGTGCAGGCTTTGGGTTTTATCTCTATCCTTGAGAGAGAGTATCATATAGATCTTTCGGGAATGAAAAAAGAGTGCAAAGAGTACAACAAGGTTCATGGGACGCAGGAGGATATTAGTTTTGTTATAAAGGTCGAGGCGTCCAGTGAAGAGTTGGTGGAAAAAAGCATTACATATAAAGTGATATTGTTTCTGGCGATATTAACGGCAGCTTTCATGGCATGGTATATATTTGTATCGAAAGATGGCATATCTGATATCAACAGCAGCACCAGCACCAAAAAAGAGAGCTTTTACAGTTCGGTGATAAGCTGGTTTGGCAAACAAAAAAACAAAACTTCCGGAGGCAAAATAGAGACAGAAAATCGAGACTCTGAAGTACCTGCCGCCAAAGGCGCCTGGCAGGATGAGAAAAATATTTCCGATACTGATAAAAAAGTAGCAGGCAACGACGATACGGGTGGAGGATCATCAATAAAATCGGTAACGAACACGGATAATGGAGCTGAAAAGCCTGTTTCAAGCGAAAAAAACGAAGAGGCCAAAATAATACAAGAGGTCAAAAAGGAACAGGCCGACAAAGAGTCGGGAACTTCGGAACCGAAGGAGCCAAACGATGTTTCAGCGAATGCGAAAAAGAACAACACTATAAAAATAAGCGATATAGTTGGCGGTATGAATGAAAAAGAAGAGAGTAATGCTTCCGCGGAAAACAGTATTGATAAACAGAACGAAAACAGTTCAAACGATAAAGAGAGTCTCTTGCCGGAGGTTCCGTCTCTTGCTTTTGGAAACGAGGTAGGAGGTGATGAAGTGGCGGACAATGCAGATGAAAAGGATACGAAAAATACAGCAAAAACGGATGAATCGAATAGCGGCAATACCGCAAATCAAATTATTTCTGATGTTCCCAAAGGAAATGTAATCATACTCCATCCCAAAGCGAAAATCTGGCTGGGGTACACAAATCTCAAAAGCATGAAAAGAGCCGCGAATGTTACAAATTCAGATGTAGTGTTCGATATTTCGAAAGCTGAATATATTATCGCTACCGGTCATGGAAAACTCCAATTCAAAGGAAAAGGTATAGATTTAAATATGGATAACGGCAGACAGCACTTTTTCAGGATATCCAAAAAAGGTGTCAGAGAGATTTCCCATGAAGAGTTTCAGAGTCTGAACAAAAGCAAGGTTTGGTAGCTCGATGTTCGATGAGATCCAGTTCGAAAAAATAAATCGTTTGCCGAAGTATGTTTTTGCGGCTGTAAATGAATTAAAAATGGCGGAGCGTAGAGCAGGTGCCGATGTGATAGATTTTTCGATGGGCAATCCTGATGGTTCCGCGCCCCAACCTGTCATAGACAAATTGATAGAAACAGCCAGAAAACCCCATACGCATGGATATAGTGCCAGCAAAGGTATATACAAACTTAGATTGGCGATAAGCAAATGGTACAAAAGAAGATATGGCGTTGATCTGGATCCTGAATATGAAGCGGTAGCCACAATGGGTTCCAAAGAGGGTTATGTGCATCTGGTTCAGGCGATCACCAATCCCGGTGATGTGGCCATAGTACCCGACCCTACCTATCCGATACACTCGTACGCTTTCGTGCTGGCCGGTGGAAATGTCGAAAAGATGAAATTGACTTTCAATGAAAAAGATTTCGAAGTGGATGAGGATAGATTTATATTCGATCTCAATCACGCCTTGAGAAACTCTGTACCGAAACCGAAGTATCTGATAGTCAATTTTCCTCATAATCCAACGACCGCGACAGTAAGCGGATCGTTTTATGAAACTCTTGTCAAAATCGCTAAAAAAGAGAGATTCTACATCATTAGTGATATAGCCTATGCCGATATCACTTTCGATGGCTACGCGACACCGTCGATTCTTGAGGTAGAAGGCGCGAAAGATGTCGCGGTGGAGAGTTTTACTTTATCAAAAAGCTATAATATGGCTGGTTGGCGTGTGGGATTCATAGTTGGAAACAAAAAACTGGTTGGAGCTCTGCAAAAAATAAAATCCTGGCTCGATTATGGCATGTTTACGCCTATACAGGTCGCGGCTACCGTCGCGTTGGATGATTATGAGTACATAGTTCGCAACACTATAGTGCCAAAGTACAGAAAAAGAAGAGATGTGCTGGTCGACTCTTTTGGTAACGCGGGATGGACTCTTGGGAAACCGAAAGCCAGCATGTTTGTATGGGCCAGGATACCTGCATGTGTCAGAGAGATGGGTTCGCTCGAGTTTTCAAAAGCTCTTTTGCGAGAGGCCCATGTCGCAGTAAGTCCTGGCATTGGTTTTGGGGAATATGGAGATAAATATGTTCGTATCGCTTTGATAGAAAACGAAAAAAGAATCAGACAGGCGGCAAAAAACATAAAAAAATATCTCAGACAATACACTTAAGGATGGGGTTTATATGATAAAGGTGGGCTTATTGGGTTTGGGAACCGTTGGCGAGAGTGTTGCGAGGATATTGCAGGAAAATAGTGATATTATCGAAGCAAGAGCCGGCAAAAAGATTGTTCCCGTAGTGGCGGCAGTGAAAGATCTGTCAAAAAAAAGAGATGTCGACATAGCTTTGACCGATGATGCTTTCGGGGTTGTAAACAGTGAAAAGGTGGATATTGTAGTAGAGCTGATGGGAGGCGTAGAAGAGCCTTACAGGTACATAAAAAGGGCTTTGGAGCGAAAAAAACCGGTTGTAACCGCCAACAAAGCCCTTTTGGCCTATCATAGATACGAACTGCAAGAACTCGCTGGTGACACTCCATTGTTTTACGAAGCCAGTGTTGCGGGAGGCATACCTGTAATAGGGGCTCTCAGAAATGGTTTGAGCGCAAATCATATAGACTCTATTGAGGGTATCATGAACGGCACTACCAACTATATGCTCAGCAGAATGATCGACGAGGGAGTCGACTACTCCAGCGCTCTCCAAGAGGCTCAGGAGCTTGGTTATGCCGAGGCTGATCCTACTTTCGATGTAGGTGGATACGATACCGCGCATAAACTTCTTGTACTTGGTTCTATAGCGTATGGTATAGACGCCAAGCCGGAAGAGATCGTTATTGAGGGAATAGAGAATATCACATCAACCGATGTGGAGTTCGCCAAAGAGTTTGGGTACGAGATAAAATTGCTGGGTATAGCGAAAAAGGTTACCGGTGGGATCGAAATGAGAGTCCACCCGACAATGATCCCTTCGACGAGCATGATCGCCAAGGTTGACGGTGTGATGAATGCAGTGACTGTCACTGGAGACAGAGTCGGAGAGACGATGTATTATGGTCCTGGTGCCGGAGGCGGTCCTACCGCGAGCGCGGTAATAGCCGATATTATAGAGATTGCCCGAGGAAATGCGAGTCCGATGATGGGTTATAAAAAAGGTCTCGAAAGCGGTTTGAGACTTTTGGAACCAGATGAAATATCATCGCAATACTATATAAAATTGAAAGTCGAAGACAAACCCGGTGTGTTGGCGTCCGTGGCCAGCAGATTGGGAGAGTTTGATATCTCGATAGAGTCACTGCTGCAAAAACCGTCAAAGCGTTCCGAAATGGTGCGCCTGTTGCTGACAACGCATTTGTGCAAAGAGAAAAAAATCAAGGAAGCCTTGAGAAATCTCGCGACACTTGAGTCAGTCGATGAAAATATTAACTTTATCAGAATAGAAAAGTGTCAACGACAAAAATAGTTACAACGAAAATACCAAAACTTTACAAAACTGTTTTTTAAAATATAACCGTCTGAAATCTCGTCTCACCCAAAGGAGATCATAGCCAATCTTGACTCAGATGCTTTCGCGATTCCCATCTTCGTAGCGTGGCATCAGTCGAAAAATCCCGGAATTTGCATTGGCGATTTTTTCTTCGAGCTTCCAATTCCGATGCAGAGAGGTTATATGGACTGTTGTTGCCAAAGAAAGCTCTTTCGGTTTCGTTCGGGTTCTCGAAAACGCCGATGGACAGACTCGATGTCGCAGGCGGTGTAGATGGTTTTGTCGATCTTCCCGTGGAGACTTGAAGCAAAAGGCGGGATTTTCCGGTTGTCGCGCTGCGATGATGGGTCATATCCCTGACCTATCGCTATCTCTCCGCGGCTATTTTTCTCTGATTTCACATATGGATAGCATCAGAAGGATAAAGAGGTATCATGAGTTTTTTGCTTCCGTCCCCATGCTTTAAAGCGGCTCTGCCTTGTCAGTCTCAGGGTTTCGCGAAAACCGAATTAACCCATAGCGCTACCTTTTTCATAGCAAAAACTGTTCCGCCCCTCGGGATGGTACACAAAACCTGACAAAGCCAATTTTATCCGATCAACTTTTACCGGTGGAGGAAGGTATCTCTATTTTTTGCCAGTATTCTGTGCTATCAATACGCTCTCGATTAGTTTATCTATATCGCCGTCGAGTATAGCTTCCACATTACTGAACGACTGTCCACTTCTGTTGTCTTTGACCTGCTGATATGGCTGAAGTACATAGGAGCGTATTTGATGCCCCCACCCTATATCGCTTTTTTCCACACCGTCTATTTCGGCCTGCTTTTTGGCCATCTCGTATTCGTACAGTCTGGATTTGAGCATCTTCATCGCGGCAGCTTTGTTTTTATGCTGGGAGCGATCGTTTTGGCACTGTACTACTATCCCTGTGGGTTCATGCGTGATTCGTATCGCCGATTCGGTTTTGTTGACATGTTGCCCTCCAGCGCCGGAAGCTCTGTAGGTATCTATCCTGATATCCTTGTCCTCTATCTCTATTTCTATATCATCGTCTATCTCAGGAGAGACCATCACTGATGTGAAAGATGTGTGTCGCTTTGCATTCGAGTCGAAAGGACTTATCCTGACAAGTCTGTGGATACCGTTTTCGGTTTTGAGGTATCCGTAGGCATTTTCGCCTTTGATGATGAAACTAACATCCTTTATCCCGGCCTCTTCGCCGGGCTGATAGTCGAGCAATTCTATTTTGAAATCGTGTCTTTCCGCCCATCTGAGATACATGCGATAAAGCATGCTCGCCCAATCCTGACTTTCCGTTCCGCCGGCTCCTGGATGTATAGTGACAATGGCGTTCGCATCGTCATGTTCTCCACTGAGCATAATTGCTATCTCCAGTTGCTGGATATGTCCTTTCAGGCTCTCCGCATCTTCATAGAGCATCTCCAGAGTCTCTTCGTCGTTTTCGTTTTTCGCCAGCTCGAAATACTCTGCGGCATCTTCAAGCGCGTCTCTGGCTTCATCGTATTTGGCCAGTGTTCTTTCGAGGCGGGTTTTTTCCTGTGAAACCTTCGCGGCTTCTTCATTGTCGCTCCAAAACTCAGGATTTTGCTGAAGGGCATCTATCTCTTCGAGTCTATTTCTGACAGCATCAGGTTTGACAATGTTGGTTATATTCTCCATTTTGTTCTGTAGATTTTTGAGTAACTCTGTATACTCGTAAGTATCCATCAAATACCATCCTTGCTCTTTATAATTTAAATAATCTTTACTTGATAGATTTTTGTTGATTTTGTTTCGTTTCCATCGATTTTCTAATTTAGGATATTATTCTATCCAAATATCTTCTAATGTGAGGTTATCATGACAGTAGTATCGGCATATCAGGATTTTTATGAAGCCAGAAAAAACCTGAATGGAAGTGTCGGATTCGTACCTACGATGGGAGCTTTGCACGAAGGGCATCTGTCGCTTATAAAAAGAGCCAGAGAGGAAAACGATAGTGTCGTAGTGTCCATATTTGTAAATCCGACACAGTTTCTCGAGGGTGAGGATCTCGATAAATACCCGAAACGCATGGAGGCCGATAGAACGGTATGCGAAAAGGCGGGTGTGGATCTACTTTTCACTCCTTCGATAGAAAATATCTATGGATTCGACGAGATGAAAATATCAGCCCCTATGCTAAGGGGCTATATACTTGAGGGTGCCAAGAGACCTGGGCATTTCGATGGTGTTTTGCAGATAGTTATGAAGCTGTTTAATATAACTCGTCCCCATAGGGCATATTTTGGAAAAAAAGATGCCCAGCAACTTGCACTGATAAAACAGATGGTAAAAGACTATTTCATGGATATCCGTGTCGTTGCGTGTGAAACGGTCAGAGACAAAGATGGCCTGGCACTAAGCAGCAGAAACGCTTATCTGTCTTCCGAGGAGAGAGAGCGGGCACTCTCTTTGTCAAGATCGCTGCAAAGCGCTGACAGGATGGTAATTAGAGGTATTCTCGACACAAACAAGATAGTAGAGCAGATGCGCAGAATTCTGGTCGAAAAAGTAGATGAACTCGAGTATATTGCGACAGTGAACAGAGACTTTAGGCAAATTGACAAAGTTGAAAAAGGCAATACTATCATTCTGATTGCGGCTAAAGTAGGAACGACCAGACTCATAGACAATATATGGCTTTAGTTGAACTAGTCACAACATAATCTGACAATTGGTTAAACCAACTATACTACGATTTCTCCTAAGCAAATTGTTTAGGAGAGGCAATAAATCTACATACACAAGAAAAAATCATCAAAAACAAGTTAGGATTGCTCAATCTTGC
>CAZYUW010000092.1:0-10533 GCA_964650685.1 uncultured Nitratifractor sp. | reverse complement strand
CTGTCCTGCCGTCGAGAATCTCGATGATGGCGGAGTCTCCGCCGGCATCGGAGAGGGAAAAGTGCATCGTGGGCATATGCTCCGAATTGGGTATGGGAACCGGAACGATCTGGAACCTCCCCCGCTCGATATCGCTGACCGCCTCCGCTACGGTAGCGAAGTTGTCCAGCAGGTACTGGAGGAAGATGGATGTGGCTATCCCCTGCTTCGTGGGATCTCTCTTTTCGTACCTGGTCTCCGTCAGGTAGAGCATGTTGACGACCAGCCCCTTCTCGTTCATACCGTCGGCGACCGCTCTCTGCCCGTCGGCCGTCTGCACCAGCGCCAGACTGCCGTATCTGGAGACCCACTCCATTGGATGCTTTTTCGTCAGACCGTTCTTTTTCATGCCTCTGGGGAACTTCCACAGATTGGTAGGATACCTCAGATACCAGTCCATATTTCTACCGGTAATGACATATTTGCCGTCTTTGGAGACATGCAAAACCCTCGTGCAGGCGTCGGCTTCTTGCAAAAGCCCCATCAGGCCCACACACAAAATCAAAATCGATGCCATCACTGATCTTTTCATGCTTTTCCTTGTTTTTGCTTTTTGGAATGATTGCACATTATAGCAATCCGAACTTGATCAAAGCAACCGATATTTCGATAGGGTAAGCGATTTTTGGAACAATTTGATATATTATGTCCAAAAAGATCAAAAGGATAGAACCATGAAAAACTCCGCGCTTCTTCTGCTCATTGCGTGCGTCATTTCCGTATCCAGCGCTGTCGGTGCAGACAGCGTCACGGAAAAGATCGACAAAGCGCTGCCCTCCATGACAAAAAAGGTATATATGATAGAGGGGGATTTCGATGAGATCCCGGTGAAGATCTATCTAAACAAAAAAGGTGAAATCAAAAAAATCGAAATTGAAAACAAAGGAGAGATGGGCAAAACCGTCAGGCAGTACTATATGAATAACGGAAAGCTGTCCGCCGTGCGCGAAAAAGACTTCACCTACGCCACACCCGACTATGTAGAAGATTTCGATATAAGCAAGAGCAAAATCGTCAAAAGTGTATACTATTTCAAAAACGGCAAAATGATTCGCTGGATCGAAGAGGATAAAGTCGTAGATCCCACAAGCGAACGATTCATGGAGCGATCCGGGGAGATCGAGGAGTCTTTCGAAACACTGATGGATGCCATCATGCACAGGGATTGAAAAATACGGGCGCGGCTCGATTGCTGAGCTTGCCTTGGGTTCTTTCTCTATTTTGTCTGGCTTTCAAAAATGTTTTAATAATTTGATCTTATATATATTGAAATATCATTGAGATAAACTAAAAGGCACAAAAACAGAAAATCATTCATCGTGCTTTTCGACGAACGATGGATATCACCACAATAAGCGGAAGGAGTTTGCGTATGCAGTTTGTATCGGGATTGGTTGTGGGTGCGGTCGTAATGGCGCTGGCTGTTTGGAAAATCATGCCCAGATTGATGATTTTCACGAAAAAAAGTGCTTTCGATTATGATAAAACATTGGAGATACTGCAAAACGAAGCAAAAAAAGCGGGCTGGAATGTGCCACATGTGTACGATATGAAAAAATCGTTCGAGAAAGCCGGCGCGAGTGATGTTGAGCGTATGCATGTGATATCTCTGGGCAACGGAAAACATGCGTGGGAGATCGTAAAAAACGATGAAGACAAAAATATCCTCGCTATGATGCCTTTCAGATTGGGAGTTTATGAAGACAAAAAGGGCGATGTGTACTTCTGTGGTGCCAATATGGGGATTATGAGCAAGATTTTTGGAGGCAATGTCGACAAGGTTATGGGAGAATCGGCCAAAGAGCTTGATGAAGCCTTCAAAAGTGTAGTCAGATAGGCAAAAGAGGATCCTGAATACTTGATCCTTTTCTCAAATAAGACTAACACTCCATTTGCGACCTATGCAAAACGGGTACTATCCGCACAGGCGAGCCTGACAAAACGATACATAATGATCGAAGCGGCGACCGAAACATTGAGACTGCGCACGCCAGGCTCCATCTCTATGCGTACTACCATATCGCACTCTTTCATGACATCATTGGCTATGCCCTCCTCTTCGTTACCCATCAGAAGTACCCATTTTTTCGGGATGGTATCGATATCGTCCAGATCGATCGCGCTTTGCGCGGCCTCAGCGGCGATAACGGTGTAGCCCAGCCTCCTGAAGTACCTTATCGTCTCTATGGTGTTCTCGTATGTGTGCACATCCAGCCTGGTGACATGTCCGGTTGAGACCCTTATGGCTCTGCGTCCATACGGATGCGGCCCAGCTGTCGGTACCGCATATCCCCCGACTCCCAAAGCGGCGGCGCTGCGGGCGATAGCTCCGACATTTTCCATATTGGACAATCCCACAAGCATGAGTACCCTCTCGGGCATCCTCTCCAGAGCGACATTGGAGGGTCTGAGCAGATGCGCCATGACCCCATGATGTATCTTGTGACCCACTATCTCCTGCAGCAGTGCCTTTTCGCCCAAAAATACCCGTCCTACCCCGGCCAGCTCTATCGATGAGCGGTTCCGCTCGAAAAATACCGGAGTGCACAACAGCGAAACGAACTCCAGATCGCTGCCTAGAAGCATCTTGACCACCCTTTCGCTGTCCGCGACGAAACTCCCGTCCCTGCCGAATGTGTTTCCCCTGAGAGTACGATAGGGTTTCAACTCCGGGATATCCAGAGTCTCGATAGGCTCTACGATCATGACACCTCTTTGTTTTTCATATTGGAAAGAAGTATGCCTATCCAGGTGGTATCGGGATGGGAATCGAACGCTATTTTCAGAGTCATCGTCAGCGGTACCGCCAGAAACATCCCTACCGGTCCGAGCACCCATCCCCAGAAAATGAGCGAAAAGAATATGACCGCCGGAGAGAGCCCGAGACCATCACCCATGATCTTTGGCTCCAAGACATTGCTGATGATATTGTTTATAGCCAGATAGAACAGCCCCAGCCAGAAAACACTCATTGGATCCTGATAGAAAAAAGCGGTAGCCAAAGCCGGAATGGCGGCTATCGTAGAGCCTATCACGGGTATGAAATTGAGCAGAAAGGCCAAAAATCCCCACAAAGATGCATATTTGACACCGAACACCACCAGAACGAGAGCGACGACTACTCCGGTGAGGAGACTGGTGAATGTCTTGATGGTGAAGTATTTCTGTATAGTATGCGAAAAGAGCCTGAAGTTGTCCAGAGACTCTTTGCGGCCTCTGAATATGACATGTATCTTTCTCTCGAAATGGGGAGATTCGAACATAACGAAAGAGACCCCGATGAGAACGAGCAGAGCCTTGGAGAGAAACAGACCTATATTGCCAACCGCCCTACCGGTAAATCCAAACAAGAGCGTCAGATCCAGTGAGTCGTAGAGAACGGAGGGATCGAAACTCACCCCGATAGAGGAGAGCCAGGAGCCGAGAGCGGCGATGGCGGTGCGTATCTTGTCTTCGTAAAACGGTATGTCTTTGATGAAGTTTTCCAGCGAATCGACTATCATGGCCCCAGCCAGGAAAAGTGTCACCGATACGAGAATCAGCAGAAAGATAAACGCTATGGAGCGAGGCACACCTTTGCCGCCAAGCCAGGATAGCGCGGGCGAGAGGATAGACGCGATAAAAATGGAGAGAAAGAGTACTATCACGGCCTGCGAAGCCATCTTGAGTCCCGCAACAGTTACCACGATGGCACTGATATAGAAAAAATAAAACTGCAGCCTGATCGAATCTCTTTTCAACTCTCGCCCCCGTTTATCAATGTACTATCTCCAGTCTACCGTCAGTTCCAGCCGGCGTGAGCGTGCCATGTCCGGAGAGATACTCCGCCATGATCGAATAGAAATTGGTATAGGTATCCTTCATATCGATGCCATATTTCCTGAACCAGAAATATCCATCTCCGGCGTTTTTTACCAAAAACGAGTTGCTCAGTACGCTATACTCTTTTTCAGGATCGAGATCCTCCCACTTGCCGTCATGAAGCACCTTTATCCCCTCTACACGACTTCCTTTTTCGAGCACCTTTTCGCCTGAGCACTTCTGTATTTTGCCTTGCAGTCTGATCCTGTATCTCAAACCCGAAACCTGCATCAGACCGCCTTTGCCATAGTTGGCGGCGCTGTTTTCCAGGATCTCGGGTATATATCTGCCTTTTATCCTGAAGATAAATGCGTTGTTGCCGAACTCGTCTATCTCTTTGAGCATGGTATCGGTTATATCGCCGACCGGGTATATCTTTTTGCCCCTGATGGCTCCAGCGTTGTTCATGACGATATCGACCTTGAACTTCTCTCTCAGCAGGTCGTTGATCATATCGGCCACCGCGGATTCGCTCTTTCTGGTCGTTCTGGTCCTGAGATCCCACGGAGCGTCCGTCCTGCCCAAAACTATCGATGCGGGCAGTTCGGCGCTGTATCTCTCTACGACTTTTTTGACTGTGCTGTCCTCTTCGACATCGGGCGATACAGGTATGTATCTCATTCGAATATCTTTGTGTATAGGGTGATTGTGCTCATCCAGAGGTATATCGACCCTCACCACATACACCCCCTGCTCTCCACCGTTCACGATCGCCGTTTTGTTTATAAGATTCATCTTTCTGGGGTAGTGATGCGAGTGGCCGCCGAATATCAGATCTATGCCTTTCGTGCGTTTCGCTATCATGCGATCCTGTTTGTGACCCACATGAGACAGCAGAACTACGACATCGGCTCCTTTTTCTCTGAGAAGTTTCACCATATCCGCGGCTACGGACAGATTGTCTCCGATCGGTGTGACATCTTCGGCGCTGCTCATCAGCGGAAAGCCCTCGGTCATGAGAGAAAAAAATCCCACTTTGACACCGCCCATCTCCCGTATCAGCCACCTCCTGTATCTGCCCTCAAAAATTTTCGGCAGTGAAAGATCGCTGCAAATAGTCGTGAAAGTAGCGCTTTCGAGCGCTTTGGCCAGCACGGCGGAACCCTTGTCGAACTCATGGTTTCCAAACACCATAAGATCATATCCCGCCGCGGACATCAGGGAGAATATGGCTTTACCCCTGAATGCATGAAAGTATCTACCCATCAGATCATCACCTGCGGATACGAAAACAGAGGCCGGATTCTCTTGTTTGATATTTTTAAATATAGTAGATATTCTGGATACTCCTCCCATCTCGACGGTACGCTTTTGGCCATCTCCTCCAAGATCGATTTTTTGGGCTGAAGGCTCCATCGTTCCCTGCAGATCCGCGGTTCCGGCTATGGTTATCGTGCTTTTGCCTCCACCATGCAGCACGACACACAAAAAAGCCATCGTTACGATACCGAATACTCTCTTTCTCACTACGGCTCCCCCTTGAGTGAATATACCGTAATTGTACAATAATCGACCAGTTTTATTATCGGCAAAGCAAGAGTGAGCTTTTAAAACCCTTTGGATATAATTACGACCATTAAACATTAGAGGATTTTGACACATGGGACTCGGAATAGGACTTGTCGGACTGCCAAATGTAGGCAAATCGACGACATTCAACGCACTTACCAAAGCTCAAAACGCCCAGAGCGCCAACTATCCATTTTGCACGATAGAACCCAACAAGGCCGTTGTGCCCGTTCCCGATCCACGCCTGGAGGAGTTGGCAAAGATAGTGAACCCGCAGCGCATACAGCACTCAACACTCGATTTCGTCGATATCGCGGGTCTGGTCAAAGGAGCCAGTAAAGGCGAAGGGCTGGGGAACAAGTTTCTATCCAATATTCGCGAAACCGAAGTGATCCTGCAGATTGTCAGATGTTTCGAGGACGACAACATCACCCATGTCGAAGGCGATATCGATCCCGTCAGAGATATAGAGATCATCGAGACGGAACTGATCCTCGCCGATATGGAAACTCTCGAAAAAAGAGTAGCTTCGCTGAGCAGGAAAGCCAAAGGCAACGACAAGGATGCAAAGAGGCAACTGGAGCTGGCCGAAGATCTGCTCAGGCATCTGGAAAATCAAAATCCCGCATCCACCTATCACGACAGAGAGAACGAAACTTTCGAGCAACTCATGAAAGATCTGAGGCTGCTCAGCGCCAAAGAGATCATATACGGCGCCAATGTGGATGAAGATGCTCTGGCCGAAGACAACGCTTATGTCGATGCTCTGAAAAAGTACGCGGCACGACACGACAGAGAGGTGATCAAACTATGTGCCAAAATCGAGGAGGAGATGGTCGAGTTCGACGAAGACGAAAAGAGAGAGATGCTCGAATCTCTTGGGGTTCAGGAGTCTGGTCTGGATCAGATAATACGAAAAGGTTTCAGTAAACTGGGGCTCATGAGTTATTTCACGGCCGGCGTCAAAGAGGTGCGCTCGTGGACGATCAGACAAAACACCACCGCCCCGAAAGCTGCCGCCGTCATCCACAACGATTTCGAAAAAGGTTTTATCAGAGCCGAAGTGATAAGCTATGAGGATTTCATAGCCTGCGGCGGTGAGGCCGGGGCCAAAGAGGCGGGCAAAATGCGCCTGGAGGGCAAAGATTATATAGTGCGTGACGGAGATGTGATGCACTTCAGGTTCAATGTATAGGAGCAACAGAGCATGATCAAAATTGTCACATATTCATTTCTGGTTTCGTTTTTTGCCATACTTCTCTCCGGATGCGGAGAGGGTCGAGGATCTTTTCTCAAAGAGCATATAAGCGATTACAATATACAAGAGACCGCGAAACGCTTTTCTGAAGCGCTGGCCCCGAAGAGATATCTCGTAACCGGCAAAATCGACCATGAAGCGATAGCGGCGAAGGAAAAGATGTATCTGCAACCCACTTTGACATTGGAGTTGAGCAATCCGGTCATATCGAGCAAATTGATCTCTTGCAATCAGACCATGTCTCTGGAGTTGCCTTTGAGAATAAGCATCTACAACGAACTCAACGGAACGACTCATCTGGCTTACACAAATCCCGAATACTGGTCATTGAAGCACAATATCAGAGACAAAAACTGCATACAGCTCGTCATACTGATGGCAAGAGATCTCGATGCTGCCACAGAGGCCATAAAAAAGAGGGTCTCCAAATCTTCACATTGAGAGTTCTCCATCTCCGGTCTATCCATCTATAACTAAGCGACTTCACCGATTCAAGGCGGAGGACTCCATCTTCGCCTGACTTTGAAAGCACACAAATGAGCGCCCATTTATCCAATTGGTAGTATAATTGAATATCGATGCTATCTTTCAAAAAAAAGAGAGAGGTAATATCTATATCTACAAAAAGGAAAAAAGATGATCGACGACTCCCTGAAAACCATCAATATTGACGGCAAAAATATACCGGTAGAGGATCTGATAGATGCCTATGTCAAGATCAACAGCGAAAAGCGCGAACTGCATAAAGCTCTACGCAAAAGAAGGGAGGAGCAAAGCCTGAAACCATATCAGGCAGAGCTCATAAAACTACAGCACTACCTGGAAGAGACACAGAAAAAGATGATAATCCTCTTCGAAGGAAGAGATGCCGCCGGCAAAGGAGGTACCATCCGGCGTGTAACCAGATATATGAACGAAAAACACTATCGTGTCGTCGCCCTGGGAAAGCCAACCGAAGAGCAGCGCACCCAGTGGTACTATCAAAAGTATATCCAGCACTTTCCCCATGCCGGTGAGATCGTCCTTTTCGACCGCAGCTGGTACAACAGGGCTATGGTGGAGCCTGTATTCAACTTCTGTACCCAAAAAGAGTACGAGGATTTCATGAAAGGAGTCAAAGGCTTCGAAAAAGATCTGACGAGACAGGGAATTATACTCATAAAACTCTACTTCAGTGTCACCAAAGAGGAGCAGGCAAAGCGCTTTGAAAGAAGAAAGAACGATCCTCTCAGGCAGTGGAAATTGAGCGAAATCGACATGCAGGCGCAGGAGCGCTGGGATGATTTTACCAATACGAAATATACGATGCTCAGAAGAACCCATTCACATAACGCTCCATGGACCATAATCAGATCCGACAATAAATACAAGGCAAGAATGGAGGCGATGAAAGTGATACTCAACTCTGTAAACTACAACAACAGAGACAGCGATCTCTCTTTCGAGCTGGACGAAAATATAGTCGTATCCGGCGCGCGCGAGATAGAGATCATGGAAGCACAAAGAGCCAGAAGCGGAAAATTCGTCGGATAAAGGAATATCCTTGAAAAAAGCGACCAAAGAGTTGCCGAAGGTATTGATAGTGGGAGCCGGAGGCGTAGGAGGCTATATAGGAGCCAGGCTGTTGCAAAGTGGCAAAACGGATGTGGACATGCTGGCCAGAGGGGATCATATGCGTGCTATCTCGAAAAATGGTCTGCTGATCCACGAGAGCGACGGAAGCTCGTTCAGGGTAAATCCCGGCCTCTACGACAAAAAAAGCAACGAAGGCAAGATATACGATCTGGTAATAGTGACGGTAAAATATGGGGATCTGGAAGAGTCCCTGAAATATATATTAAATAATATATCAAATAGTACTATCATACTTCCCCTACTCAACGGTATAGCCCATACGCGCCTGATAGACTCCATAGTGGAACGGGGCCGCAAACTCAACGGATGCATCTACATAGTATCTAATATAGAAGAGCCCGGAGCCATACGCAAAAAAGGGAAAGTATTCAAAATATGCTGGGGTATATCGGGAATGAATATGGATAAATATAAAATCCTGTCCAAGCTTTTCGACAGTGCCGGACTCAGACACAAAGCGACAGACGATATCGAGAGGGAGATGTGGAAAAAATACCTCTTCATATCGCCTATGGCGCTGTTGAGCTCATACTATGAAACAGATATGTATGGCGTTTACAACTATCACAGGAGTGAGCTGGAGACTCTGATGAAAGAGCTCCTGGCGCTGGGACAGGCTCTTGATATAGCTATATATGAAGATGATATATTATCGAATATCGAACAAGCCTCCAAAGTCCCGCCCGGTTCCAGGACATCTTTGCAGCTCGATATAGAAAAATCGAAAAATTCGGAACTCTACCCGCTGGGAGGATATATTGTGGAAGAGGCGACCAAAAGAGGTGTAGATGTCAATCTTACAAATAAAATTTACACCTATTTGCTCGAAAAGACAAAATCGAACCAACGGGCTCACAGCTCCTCGTAATCCACTTCGTAGCGATAGATACACAGCTCGCGATCCAGCAGGCGCTCTATCTTTTCTCTGTATTGTGCCGCACCTCTCCCGTCATGCGAAAGATACACAAAGGCGATATCCGCTTCCCGAACATAATCGCGGCTTATGTCGAGTACGGAGACATTGAGTCGTTTGAGCTTGCTTTTCAGACTGTTGACGATATTGCGTCTCTCTTTCAGGGAGTGTATATCGTCGAACTCCAGATGTATCACCGCGTGGACCACTGTCATATCTGACCCTCTTCCGAAAAGCTGTACCATCCCTCATTGCCGATGATCACATGATCTAGAAGCTCTATTCCCAGAATAGCTCCAGCCTCTTTGAGTCTCCGTGTCACTCTATGATCCTCACGGCTGGGAAAGAGCTGGCCACTTGGATGGTTGTGTGCCACTATCACGCCTGCGGCACGATCCGAAACGGCATCGCTGAACACCTCCCTGGGGTGTACCAAACTCTGATTGAGAGTGCCTATGCTGATCACTCTTTTTTCTATCATCGACGACGCCCCATCCAGGGTGATCGCGATAAAATACTCCTGCTTTTTGTTTCTGTAGTCGCTCAGCACTTCCCACACATCCGCGGCCTGTGTTATTTTGATCTTTTCCGAAATATAGAATCTGCGGCTCAATTCGAAAGCGGCCACTATCTGAGCGGCTTTGGCCCTGCCCAACCCCTTTATATCCAGCAGATCCCTGGGTGTAAAATTTTCCGGATCTCTCCTTATGATCTTCAACGCTTCCATAGAGAGCTTCAACACATCTTTGCCCGGAATTCCACTACCCAGAAGAAGCGCCAGCAGCTCATGATCCTTCAGGGCGGCAGCACCTTTTTTGAGCAACTTTTCTCTGGGTTTGTCCTCTTTGTACAACTGATCGATCTTTTTCATGACTGCTCCCAAAAACTCAATCCAGACTGTTGAGCATGGCCAAAAGCGAAGGGTCTATGGCGTACTTCCCGTTTACGACATCGGATATCGGGATCAGATCGTATCTACCGTCACGCACACATGTCATGACCCCGGATATCTCGCCAGAAAGAGCGGCATCGACCGCCCTGAGAGCGAACTCGAAAGCCAGCAGCCTGTCCGAAACGACAGGAGAACCACCCCGTTGTATATGACCCAGGATGGTCACTCTGGTCTCCAGGCCTATTTCATCCTCCAGCCAGTGGGATATATCATCGGTAGCTCCGGTCCCCTCGGCAACTATGGCCAAAACATATCTGCGTCCGGCCTGGATCTCTTTTTCGAGATGACTTTTGGCGACCGATTTGTTGAAATCCGCTTCCGGTATCAGGCAGATCTCCGCCCCTGAGCTTATGGCCGATATCAGAG
>CAZYUW010000091.1:0-3685 GCA_964650685.1 uncultured Nitratifractor sp. | reverse complement strand
TATCGCACTTCCCAGATCCCGATTTTCTTTACCTCTTTTTTTGGAGATATATTCGGCTCTTTTGCTTTCGAGCTCTTCGATCTTTTTCTGCAGTTTTCGTCTCTGCGCCGCTCTCTTTTCTAATATAGCCTCTATCTCCTGGGGAGTTTTGTCGCGCAACTCTTCGGGAAGTCTATCTCTGGGTATTTTGGAAATAGCCCCTTTGTCCTCCATATAGGCGGTGACGATATCGTATCTGGCAGGCGCGTACTGCTTTTTAGCCTTGACAATGCTTCGCTCCACATACGATGTTCTCGATACGCTCAAACTGTTGGCATCCTGCTTGATTATGTTGGCCTGCTTGGCTTTGCGCACAGGGGCGGAGCCGTAAATGATATATGTGTCGTTGAGGCGCTTTCCAAGCAGTATGATCTCGTCGTCGTAAGGTGTGGATATATAGACTCTCTTTCTGTTGTGGTCGATATTGAAATACTTTCCTTTTCCCAGATCCGCCCCCTCTTTCCAGTGCAGCCTTATGCCATCCTCCCGCCTGCCACAATAGATCGTGTTGACTATTATTCCGTTTTTCCTGGCTTTTTTGATCGCTTCTCTGAACGGCACATCACCCTGCGCGAAAGACTCGTTACCCGCTATTATCAGCAGTTTCAGATCTTCGTCGCTCGGAGACCACACGAAACGGTTGACCGCCTCAAGTATAACTTTGCCGGCATACTCTTCGCCTCCATTGGTATCGAGCTTGAAAAGCTCTTCGGACACTCTGTCCAGATCGCTCGTCAGAGGCGTCAACATCTGCAGATATCCCTCGTATCTCGGTAGAGACGATTTGCCATACTCGAAAAGTCCAACCTCTATGACCACATCTTTGTTGTCTTTGTTGGCTTTGGCCACTTCGTTGACAATCTTCCACAACTGATCTTTGGTCTGCTCTATCAAGCCCCTCATGCTGCCACTCGTATCGAGCAGTATTCCTATCTGTACCGTAGGGCCTTTGCGCTTATACGCGCTCGGAACCTTCTCTCCGCCGTTCGTATCCGTTTTCAGTATATCCGGCAAAACCGGTTTTTGGGCTCCCAGCATGACAAATCCCGCCAACGCCAAAAAGCCGACAACTCTCTTGATGGACATTCTGCACCTCCTTTTCCCGATGATATCATCATGCGGTAAACCGAGATTAATCCACCATATCCGAATCCGCAGGTTATTACACTCAGTATTGGGCAAAATATGGACGGATTTCTCCTTTGTCCGCGAAAGGCATCACATCCAGCGACTCCTCCCCAAGCGTAACGGAGTAGACAGAATCCGGATCGCTCCTGCCGTATGTCAGCGCTATTCTCGCGGCAAGAACTCTCTCGGATGGAGTCGCGCCTCTGTACAGCAGAGAAAAAGGACCCGCAACAGGCAGTTTCAGTGGAATATAGTCGTCGTTCTCTATGCGCATGAGGGCTTCGTTGTCCTCCCGGTGTCGCCCAACGACCAGCTTCGCACCGTCCGGAAGCCTGAAGTGGCGACCATATTTGAGCAGATCGATATCTTCGACCTCGAATTTCTCATAGGTTATAAAATCTTTAAGTTTCCTGCTGAATGCCGGATCGGTCAGCAGGCACCCTCCGGCAGGACTCTCGTAGTCGTCCCATCCATAGCTGCGCGCCATGGCCAGCTGGCGCTCTCTGCTCCTGCCCGATATATCCAGCAGCAGATCCCTGTCTACCCACCCTTCCATCTCAGGCAGAGTCGGCTCGAGCAGCCTGGCCGACAAAGGACGCAGTATCAGCTTTTCGTCTCCTCCACCGGAGAGCCTCTCGACCTGCCTTAGAGCCTCCACTCTCTGACTCATCGGTCTTTGTCCAACGACCTCTCCGGTTATGAGAAAAGAGGCATCGAGCTCCGACATCATCGCCCGCGCGACTTTGAACATATATCCGTGGCAATCGATACAGGGGTTGAAATTTTTGCCATATCCATATACTGGATCGAACAGTATTTCCGCTATATACTCCTCCCTTACATCCACGGACACGAAATCCGCTCCCACCATGGATGCTCTTTCGCGTACAGCTTCACTCGCATCCGAAGTACCGCCGAAACCTGTCTGTATATATATGGCAATCACATCTACACCCTGCTCGACGATCAGTTTCGCCGCCAACATACTGTCGAGTCCGCCGCTAAACAGTGATATCGCTCTCATATGGGACAATCTCTCCTCTTTTCAGTCTTGGAAGTATATCGGTCTTGATCTTTCTGATCAGAAAACTCTTTTTTTCATACGGCATCTTTTTGTCACGAGTGATATCCCGCAGTCTCCTGCGATAGTAGACCTCCATCTGCACTGTCAACGCCCGGTAAAGCTCATCCTCTTTCATCGGTTTTATGTTTTCGTCCAGATCTATCCTGAGCAGCCGCTCGTTTTTCCTGTCTCCGGCGATCAGAGCCTCGAAAGCATCCTTGTAAAAACCGGTCATCTCCGGAGAGACAATATCGAGCACATCGTCGACAACCCTGTCGTTTTCGAGCATCGTTTTCAATATCCTCTGCCATATAGGATCCTCACGCACTTTCGGGGTATTTGCGATTTTTGCGCTGTTGTCCCGCTCCCTGCCAAAGAGCATGGACGATGTGCCAAGCATGGACGCGGCATGAGATAAATAACCCTCTCTCGTAATAGGACTGAGCGTATCGAGAAAACTCTTCATCTCGGCGAAGGCCTTCTCTTTTTCTTTGGGAATGGAGATATCGTACGAGGCAGCTGTCTCGGAGAGTACGAAGTTTATTATGGGCTCTCCGTTTTTCAGCAGGCTCCTGAGCTCTCCCTTTCCGCCGGAGTGCACCATATCCGCCGGATCCTTTCCTTCCGGAAAGAGCACGACGAAACCATCCATGCCTCTCGAAGCGAGAAGCCTGGACGCTTTCAGAGCCGCAGACCGACCTGCCTTGTCACCATCGTAGGCCAGCACGACCGACGGCTCTCCTTTGTTCAAAAGAGGCAGATGCTCTCCGGTAAGAGCGGTTCCAAGAGTCGCTACAGCATTGTTGAAACCGGCCTGATGCAGCATCACCACATCGAGATACCCCTCACACACTATCACCTCTTTGCTTTTGTATATCCACTCCTTGGCCCTGTAGTATCCGTAAAGCAGCCGCGATTTGTTGAAAAGCCTGGTCTGGGGAGAGTTGATATACTTAGCGGGGTGATCCCCCAGAGTGCGACCACCGAAACCGGCCAATGCACCTCCGGAAGTGTATATCGGAAATGTTATTCTGTTGGCCAGTCTGGCATAATAACGCCCTCCTGTATCGCTTTCGGCCACAATTCCTGCATCCAGGGCGGCAGGCAGCGGTATGTGCCTGGAGTTCAGATATCTCATCACCTCCTCACTGGAGGGGACATAACCTATCCCGAAATCCTCGATAGACGCGTGTGTTATGCCTCTCTTTTCGAGATACTCCCTGGCGTGTGGATTTTTGTCGAGATTACCGCAGTACCACTGCTGCATCAGCTCCAGGATGCGCCTCGCTTCACTGTAATCTCCAGAACCTCTCGTATAGTTGAGAGAGAAGTTGTATTGCGAAGCCAGCTTCTCTATCGCCTCGGGATAGCTCAGCTTCTCTATCTCCATCACGAATTTGATGCTGTCTCCACCTGCACCGCACCCAAAACAGTGATATATCTGCTTGGTGGGAC
>CAZYUW010000090.1:0-4580 GCA_964650685.1 uncultured Nitratifractor sp. | reverse complement strand
GAGATATTCGAATATATCCCCCAAAATCGCCAGACTCTGCTTTTTTCGGCCACTATGCCCGAACCGATCAAAGAGTTGGCCAGTACACTGCTGTACAATCCGGAATTCATTTCAGTGGTCGGAAACGATACGACGAAAAATATCGATATAGAACAGCTTTACTATGTGATCAACGAATCCCAGAGAGACGAAGCCATAGTGAGGCTGCTGCAGGGAGAAAACTACAACAAGGCTTTGATATTCTGCAGGATGAAAAGAGAAGTCGACAGGCTCAGCGAATATCTGCGTGAACTTGGCTTCAACGCTGCCGGGCTTCATGGCGACATCGAACAGATCGATAGAGACGCCATAGTGAAATCTTATCGCAGAGGAGAGACAAAGATACTGATAGCGACGGATGTGGCGGCAAGGGGTCTGGATATCAAAAATGTCACCCATGTCTTCAACTATCATATACCTTTCGATCCTCAGAGTTATGTTCATCGCATAGGTCGTACCGGCAGAGCAGGCAAAAGAGGCAGGGCTATCACGCTGGTCTCGACCGAAGAGTTCAGAGAGCTGCAGAGGATACGCAAAGAGGTCGGAGCGGATATGCAACTGGCGACGCTGCATGGCGAGGGTGTATTGAGCGACGAAAATATCGTAATGCTCAAAGAGAGGCTCAGCGAAACTTCAATACACCCTGAGATCGACAGGGTGCTCGAGGTGTTTTCGGATATGGATCAGGTGGACTTCATTCGAAAGGCACTCTCGTATATGCTGGAACAAGAAGGCGACGAAATGGGCGACCGGATAGGCTACAGCGAGCGGGAGCTGGAGTCGATGCTGGAGGAGTACAACAAGGAACAGAAGATGAGCTCCGCAAATAAAAAAAGAAAAAGAAGAAGATAACGCGATTTTTAAGCCCATGAAAGCAAATCTGTTTTACAATTACCATCAGTTAAGAAGCGGTGAACGGAGAGGGTGATGAATCTTGTGGCCGAGAGCGTCAAGTTTATGGCGCTGGGTATCGGGGTCGTTTTCGTATTTTTGAGCGTGCTGATAGTGGCCATGAGAGTACTGGCGTATCTGGTTCAACGCTTTTGTCCCAAAGAGGAGTTCGATGACAGATCGCCCTCTCCAGAGAGCGATGACGAACAGAGAGGCGCCCATATCGCGGCAATAAGCGCCGCCATATACGAGTACCGCAAAAATGCGGGTCTAAACGGGGTATGAGATGGCCAAAAAATATATAGACATTATGGACACCACATTCAGAGACGGTTTTCAGTCCGTCTTTGGTGGACGAGTACTCATGGAGGATTTTCTGCCGGCTGTCGAGGCCGCGACCGAGGCTGGCATAAGCCATTTCGAGTTTGGAGGCGGAGCGCGTTTTCAGAGCCTCTATTTCTATCTAAGGGAAGATGCCTTTACGATGATGGATCGATTCAGGGAGGCAGCTGGAGAGAAGGCGAATCTCCAGATCCTCGCCAGAGGTATAAATACCGTCATGCTCGATACCGGCAGCAGAGAGATGATCGATCTTTTCGCCAGGCTCTTTGCCAGACACGGTACGAGCACCGTAAGAAATTTCGACGCTCTCAACGATATACGCAATCTCGAATACAGTGCCGAGTGTATCAAAAGATACGGCATGGATCACGAGGTGGTCATTACGGTCATGGATCTTCCTCCAGGTTGCAAAGGGGCCCACGATGTGGAGTTTTACGAAAAGAAACTCAGAGAGATTCTCGATTCGGGACTGAAGTTCGACAGTGTCGCGTTCAAAGACGCCAGCGGTACCGCCAATCCGCACAAGATTTTCGAGATAATCGCGATGGCGAGAAAGGTTCTGGGGGAGGGTGTGCATCTGAGACTGCATACACATGAAACAGCCGGAACCAGTATAGCCTGCTATCTCGCCGCGTTGGAGGCCGGTGCGAACGGTATCGATCTGGCCGCTTCACCTGTCAGCGGCGGAACATCGCAGCCCGATATACTCACGATGATGCATGCCGTCAAAGGTACGAACTACAATCTCGGCGATCTCGATCCTGCCAAAGTCAGAAAATACGAAAAGAGACTCAAAGAGGCCCTCCGTGACTATTTCATACCGCCTGAGGCCGCCAGTGTGAATCCCGTGATACCTTTCGCGCCAATGCCTGGTGGCGCGTTGACGAGCAACACACAGATGATGAGAGACAACGGCAATCTGGATAGATTCGACGAAGTGATCGACGCGATGACCGAAGTGGTCGAAAAGGGCGGCTACGGCACTTCGGTGACTCCCGTAAGTCAGTTTTACTGGCAGCAGGCCTACTCCAATGTGATATTTGGCCCATGGAAACAGATAGCTCCCGGATATGGTCGCATGGTGCTTGGCTACTTTGGTCGCACGCCCGTCGATCCCGATCCGGAGATCGTGGCTCTGGCTTCCGAGAAGCTCTCTCTCGAGCCCACCAGAGAAAATCCGCTTGATATTGCCGACAGAGACGAGAAAAAATCCATAGAGTATTGGAAAAGTGTGCTGGAAGAGGAGGGGTTGGAGCAGAGCGAGGAGAATATCTTCATCGCCGCCTCCTGTGACAAAAAGGGTATAGCTTACCTCAAAGGGGAATCTCCGTTGATGGTCAGGAAAAACGAAACGGCCGGAGCGGAGACACCCGCTGCTGTCGCGCAAAAAAGTTCCGGGAGTGGAGATATGGCAGGAAACTATACGGTGTATGTCGATGGAAACAGATATGAGGTCAGAGTCGAAGAGAATGGAGAGATGAGCGTATCGCCAGGCGATAGCGCAGGGCAGAGCAGGGCTTCGTCTTCCGGAGAGTCTCTGACGGCGCCAACAGAGCAAAAGTCGGTTGTGGACACACCGCAAACAGGCACCGAAGTGATATCCCAGACTCCGGGTACGGTATGGAAGATCGTCAAAAGTGTAGGAGATGATGTTCGGGACGGCGATGTGATCATGATCCTGGAGGCTATGAAGATGGAGATAGAGATCGCCGCGCCTGTTTCCGGTACTCTGCTCTCTGTGGAGGTTTCATTGAACGATAGCGTTTCGGACGGTCAGGTACTGGCCAGGATAGGATAGCGAAGCGTCATGGGTAAACACTTTTTCACTATCGCAGCTATCTTTATCGCCGCTTCTCTCTTCGTGTGGGGAGGGCACGCTGACGCGACAGACTCTACGAGCAAGTCAGTGAAGAGCAGCAGTGCTTTGTCGACGCAGGAGTATCATCCCAAGAGTCTCGTAAAGCTGTTGAAGGACTTCTATAAAACGACAGGCATATATGTGATGGCCAATCCAGACAAAAGCTCCGAGAGCAGGGGCGTGGACGAGGCGGCGGACAGTTTCAGCCGCGGCTGGGGCAGAGTGATAATGTTTGGCATAGTTTTTGTTCTTTTCTATCTGGCAATAGTCAAGAAGTTCGAACCATTACTGCTTTTGCCTATAGGCTTTGGAGGTCTTCTGGCCAATATCCCTGTTGCGGACATGACCGCTCCTGACGGTTTTTTGGGCATCATATACAATATGGGTATAGCCAACGAATTTTTTCCTCTGCTGATCTTTATGGGGGTGGGGGCGATGACCGATTTCGGGCCTCTGCTCTCCAATCCAAAGACCGCCATACTTGGGGGAGCGGCACAGTTCGGTATTTTTGGATCCCTCGTAGGAGCAGCGGCTCTGTCTCAATACACCCCTTTGGTGGATTTCTCCATGAAGCAGTGCGCGTCGATAAGCATCATTGGCGGTGCTGACGGTCCAACTTCCATATTCATAGCCACGGCACTCTCTCCTGAGCTTCTCGGAGCTATCGCCGTAGCCGCATACTCCTATATGGCTCTGGTACCGGTTATCCAGCCCCCGATAATGAAAGCTCTTACGACGGAGAAGGAGAGGCAGATCACCATGAGGGTCGGTCGTGTCGTCAAAAAGCGGGAGAAGCTGATATTTCCGATTTTGTTGATCATGATGTCCGCTCTTTTTCTACCGGAGGCCGCTCCGCTCATAGGAGCGCTGGCTTTCGGAAACTTCGCCAAAGAGTCCGGTGTGGTGGATAGACTCTCTGGCGAGATGCAAAACTCGTTGATCAACATAGTGACTATATTTCTCGGTCTTGGCGTCGGCTCCAAACTCAGGGCAGACCAGTTTCTCGCGGCCGAGACACTGGGGATCATGATCATTGGCCTCATAGCCTTTGCCGCTGGTACGGCCGCTGGTATCATCATGGCCAGGATCATGAATCTTTTTTCCAAAGATCCCGTCAATCCCCTCATTGGAGCGGCCGGTGTTTCGGCCGTTCCAATGTCGGCGAGAGTCGTCAACAGGGTTGGCTCCGAAGCGAAACCCGGAAATGTGTTGCTGATGCACGCGATGGGTCCGAATGTTTCCGGAGTTATCGGATCTGCGGTGGCGGCAGGAGTGCTGCTTTCAATCTTTAATTAAGTGAGGAAACGATGAACAGGATCGAACCGAAAGGTTTAGAAAAACTTGGATTGAGCGAAATAGGAAAAGTCTTTTACAACCCGGGATACGAGCAGTTGGCCGAAGATGAAAAAAGCAGAGGCGAATGTACTTTTTCGGACAACAATACGGCGAT
>CAZYUW010000089.1:0-10220 GCA_964650685.1 uncultured Nitratifractor sp. | reverse complement strand
TGCTCCGACTACCGCTCCAACAGCGGCTCTGGTACCTTTGTGATGGCCTTTTGTGTTGTATCCTATGACAGCACCGGCAAGAGCCCCTGCCACCGCTCCGGTTTTTGTGCGATTATAGCTTGTATCCTCCACAAGACCGGGCTGATTGTAGCACCCGGCTAAAATGATCGCGACAATGGAGACGACAAAAGCCTTCTGTGCAAAACCCATCTACTCTCCTTTCGCTTTTCAATAGTATTGGCGTTGCTTTTATCGGTTGCTATCTACCATATGCCCTATCGCGGCTCCCGTTACAGCTCCTGCCGCGGCTCCGATAGCAGCCCTTCGTCCTTTGTGATGCCCTTTTGTGTTGTATCCTATTGCCGCTCCCGCAACCGCTCCTGTAGCTGCTCCTGTTTCTGTCGCGGTACAACCTCCTATACTCAAGAAAATACCCAATGACAACATCAAGTATGCAATCTTTTTCATCTTTTTCTCCTTTTGTTTGTCTGGGGGGACAAATTTGTCTTTCGCGCAATAGTGTATGCGCACTCTGAATTATACTACTTCCTGATTGCAAAAAGTAAACACGAAAATGTATTTATAGTTATAGATTGTTAACCTTGTTTCAGAGTTGTGAAGATATTCAGATAGTCGCGTAGTCGCGTGGCCCCGTCAAGGTATCATGTAGCGACATGAAATTGTCTTGTTTTAAGCTACAAAACCTGTTTTAGATACAGGTTGTATTGTATGCATGAAATACGCTTTGAAAGATACGGGTAAAATAGATGAGACTCTTCGAGAACAAAACGAATAGTCAGAAAATGGCAAAGAGATTCGATCTGTCCACCAGATATATCGAACTCAAAAAACGGCATCGAAGTTCTTGTTACTCCGTGAAATGAACGACTATCTGGCTAAAGAGTTCAGTGCTTCCATCATTTTTGCTTTTGCGGCTGGATTGTTTTTGTGAAGCAGTATACAATCTTCTACCGATCTATTATCATCGGTTCGTTGTTTTGTGTCGGCTCCTTCTTGCAAGAGCCGGATAAACATTTCCGTATTTTTGAAGTGCGCAGCATACATCAGTGGAGTCTTAGCATGACTGCTTGGTTGATCGATATCCACTTTCTGTTCAAGCAGCCAATTGGAGATTTTGTTGGCATGATGCATAATCGAGAGAGACAATATCGGTACACTGTACACTGTTCTTGAAAAGATAATTGTCGATATCTGTTCCGCGTTCCACAAACCTGATAAAAAGAGACAAGTTATCATGTTTTACAACTGCCCTCAGGGGGTCGATATCTCCAATAGCCGTATGAACAGGCCCGATGCTGACATTATGATGCAGAAGAAAAAGGCCGATTTGTGTGTAGTTGTTTTTTGTGGCAATAATCAGGGGGGTTACGCCCTCCATGTCCCCTTCTTCCGTGTGGTATCCCGAATATACCAGATACTTTACTGTCTCAAGACGATTGTGCAGAATCGCCTTTAATAAAACACTTGTATGGTATCGATTGAAACAGTCAATGTTTTTTTCTTTATGGATATATTTTTGATAAGGTTGAGGTTTCCGTTTTTGGCAGCTTCACAAATGTTCTATTTTGTCAGATTGCCCAAAAAACATGTGTTTGTCGCGGACAGCGTGCTTTCAAGCAGTGTCAGCGGTACGGCTATGAAGTGGACTCTTCTCGTCTTCACTCAACAGTCACACTTTTGGCGAGATTGCGTGGCATATCGACATCGTTGCCCAGACGCACGGAGATCTCCAGTGCGAGCAGCTGCGTGACCACCATCATCTCGAAAAACTCGACCATGGGATGGCTGTTGTACTGTGTGCGGATAAAATCATCCGCCAAATCAAACGACTCTGGGCTGATGGCCAAAATGGTCGCATCGCGCGCGCTGAGCTCTTCGACATTTGATTTGATCTTGTCGTAGAGCAGACTGCGGGGCATAAGCGCGATGGTAAAAAGCTCGCTGTCGGCCAGCGCGATGGGGCCGTGTTTCATCTCACCGGCGGGGTAACCTTCGGCGTGGAGGTAGCTGATCTCTTTGAGCTTGAGGGCGCCTTCGAGAGCCAGCGGATAGAAGAGATCGCGCCCGATGAAGAAGAAGCCGTGCCCATGCAGATATCGTTTACTCAGGCGGTGAATCCGCTCGTGTAGCGCGTCGGTGACTATGAGGGCTTTGGGGACATGGAGCATCGCCTCTATCTCTTTTTTTAGGGTTTTAGAGTCGATCGTTTCGCTGTTTTGCCCCATATAGAGCGCCAGCATCCACAGTACCATCGTCTGAGTCGCGAACGCTTTGGTGCTGGCGACACCTTTTTCGATCCCGGCGCGTGTCAGGATTGTCGTATCGCTTTCCCGGACGATGGATGAGTTGTCCACATTGCATACGGCGAGACTCTTCAGTCCCGCTCGTTTCGCCATCTTGAGAGCCTCCAGAGTATCGGCCGTTTCACCGCTCTGGCTGATTGTGACAAAAAGGGTATCGTTTTTGAGAAGCGGTTTTTTGTATCTGAATTCACTCGCTATCTCCACATCGCATCTGATTTTGGCGAGACGCTCAAACAGATACGAAGACACCATTGCTGAATGATAACTCGTTCCGCACGCGCATATCTTTATGGCGTTTATTCCGTCGAGAAAATCGTTTTCGAGTTCCTCCAAAACGATCTTGTTGTCGAGTACTCGCCCCATCATCGTCTCTCCCATGACGCGACTCTGTTCGTAGATCTCCTTTTCCATAAAAAATCTATAACCGTCTTTTTGCGCCATTGCCTTATCCGCGATGAGTGGCTGTTTTGTAAAGCACTTTTCACCGTCGATATCAAAGAGATGAACACTCTCTTCGGAAGCGTATCCATACTCTCCGTCCTGGAGATAATATACTTCGCTGGCCTTGCCTATGATGGGGGTGTCGGATGATGCGAAATATATCTCTTCGCCATCGAATCCGATAAGCATGGGTGAACCGTTTTTCGCGAAAAATATCGTATCGGGTGCAGCTTCGCTTATGAGTAGAATAGCGTAGGCCCCCTCCAGCCTACCAACCGCCCTCCTGAAAGCGTCGAACGCGTCCCCGGACTCTTTGTGATACTTTTCGAAAAGGTGCACTATCGTTTCCGTGTCGGTTTGGCTGAGAAATTCGACACCCTCTTTTGCAAGCTCCTTTTTCAGGTCCTGATAGTTTTCTATGATGCCGTTGTGGACTACATAGGAGTAGGCTCCGAGGTGGGGGTGCGCGTTGAGCTCGGTCGGTTTGCCGTGAGTGGCCCAGCGGGTGTGGCCTATCGATATACCAAAACCACTGCTGCTGAAATCTTTGGTTTTCTCTTTGAGATTTTCCAGTTTTCCGGTCGCTTTGAAGTGGTTGAGTTTTTTTCCTTCTATGATCGCTATTCCCGCGGAGTCATAGCCTCTGTATTCCAACTCTCTCAACCCCTCAAGAAGAATCTCTTTTTTCTCTCTGGGTCCTATGTAGCCAACTATTCCACACATATCCGCTCCGTAAGTTTTTGAACAATCAATTCGATATTATGACAGAAATTGCCATTTTTCTCGATTAAGAAGAGATCGTTGACTCGTCCTTTTATTGTATGTATTTTCGCCGATGCGATATCCACTCCAAGTTCATCGAATATGTAGATCAGATAAGCCAGCAATCCCGCCTGATCCTTCGTGCGCAGCGTCATCGTGGCGTACTCCCTCGAGTGCTCGCAGTCGATCGATATCTCATCTTTTTCTATGATAGGTTTTTTCAATCCCATAGCAGGTTTTTCCCCGCTCGAAAGAGCGGTTTTTATCGTTTTTTCGAGAAAAAACATATCCTCTTCGTCTATCGTTTTGTCGAACTCTATTCTGAAATATTTCAGACCATCGAAAAGTTTGAATATAGACATACTAGCTACCTGGACCCTCTTTAGTGTCGCCAGCAGATACGACAGATCCAGATCTCTGCGCCTTACGATCTCTATGTTGAGATATCCGTCATTGCTTATACTGTATTTGTGATCATCCGACTCATCCGCGGATTTCGCTATCTCTATTATTTTTTTCGTTCCGTTTCTGATGAAAAACGCGTTGGAGGGTATGGAGAGAATCTTTTTTTGAAGTTTTGGAGAGAGAGAGCCGAAAGATCTGCTTCTCATAAGTGACTCTATTTTGTTTTCTCTTCTCGATGTTTCGTCCAGCATCTTGTCCTGCCTCAGGGCTTTTTTGGATTCGATGTATAGTGTGTAGAGCAGTTTCGATGTAAATTCGTTGTATATACCGCTGCCTACACCTTTCATATCCGCGTATGTCAACAGATATATCATATCCAGCATCTTTTCGTTTCCGAAACGGGACGCGAATCTCATTATGACTTTTTCGCTGTATAGATCCTCTCTTTGGGCCGTAGTGCTCATGAGTGTGTGGTATTGTATGAGCTTTTCCCCCATTTCCACCAGCGAGTGGTCCATGCCGGTTTTTTTGCCAAAGACTCTGAAAAGAGAGGCTCCGACGAGTCTGTGATCTTTTTTTCTTCCTTTGCCGGCGTCGTGCAGCAGAGTCGCCGCTTTCAACATCTGCTTCTCTTTGTCGTCAAGTCGTTCGAAGATATCCACGAGGAGATCGTCCTCGATATTTTCGAGAGACTTGAGGCTTTCCAGAGAGTGCTCATCCACACTATAGCGGTGAAAACCATCGAATTGCGGCAGATTCGTGACTTTTTTCATCGACGGAATCACAAATCCCAGCAAGCCAGCGTCAGAGAGTGTTTTCATGACCGAATAGGAAGATTCGCAGGCAAAAGAGGCGAAAATACTCCTGTATAGATTTTCGTCCATCGAACGCTCCGCGCGCATCGAGTGCAGCAGTGCTTCCAACAGTGCCGGATGTGCCTCGAAAGGTCCTCGTGATGCTCTCGCGTTCATCGACTCTATCAATTCGCGCAGACTGTTTTTTTTCGAAATATCTTCCGGCAGAAAAAACTTATCGTATCTGGTGTGGGATTTCACTCCTCTGAGCATCTTTTCTGTCCATATGGTACTGTAAAGATATACTCTTTTCAGATCTCTGCTTATCTTTCTGGCCAATCTCATCCGGCCTGCTGACCCATCCTCGTACTTCAAAAGTTTTGCTGTTTCCGGCAGTAGATCGAGTCTCAATCTGTCCGTCTTTTTACCCCCGGCAATATGCAGGGCGCATCTTACTCTGAAAAGAAACTCCAATGAGATTCTAAACTCTCTATAGTCGTCTTCATTCACTATCGAGCCTGGCAAGTCCTTGATTCTCGGAGTATTGTACAGTACTTTGCCCAGCCAGAAGACGAGATTGGCATCCCTGAACCCTCCTTTGCCATCTTTGATATCCGGCTCCATCGTCAAAGGATATTTCGCGCTTATCCTTTGTCTTTCGGAAATCTTGCCGTCGATAAATCCATACGGATCGTCTTTTCTGATCTGGGAAAGGGCGTTGCCTGTTTCGGTCCACAGATGCCTGGATCCATAGATGAATCTGGACTCAAGCATTGCTGTTTTGATAGTAATGTCACCAGAGGCCGCATCGGCCAGATCGCCTACTTCATGCACTCTGTGCCCAAGTTTCAGCCCAGCGTCCCACAGTATATATAGAATTTTCTCGATCAGTCCCGTCATGTTGAATCCGGGAAGATTTTTGTAGACAAACATGAGATCAATGTCGGAGTGTATGCAGAGCTGTTCTCTACCGTAGCTTCCAAGTCCGCATACGACGAATGGTATCGTGTTTCTCATCGGCATATAATCTTCGAACATCTCAATATATGCCGCTTTGCAGGCTTCGATCAGTATGCTGTCGATCTTTCTGGTATGTCGCACGAGCAGATCTTTGCCTCCACTTTCGGCGAATATTTTCGGTAGTTCCCGAAAATATTCCGAAAGAGACTCTTTGATGGAGGCCGCTGCAGAGTTATGCTTTTTTGTTTCCAATTGCGAACTCCGGATAGGTTGTATCTACACTCATCAGATTACACTCCGCTCAAACAGCTTTTTTCGTAACAGCTTCGGCGGGAAATCTCCAGGCGAACGGTTTCGCGTGGAAGGTTGATGCTATAATATCGAAATTTTTTTCGGATGGACGATATGGATCTAATAGAAAAACTGCAAAATGGTGTCAGACTCGGATATGAAGAGGGAGTGGAGCTGTACGAACTGGATCTTGTGACACTGGGAGAGGCCGCCGACAGGATTCGTAAAAAACTGTATGGTAAAAAGAGTTTTTTCAATATCAACAGACATATAAATCCCACCAATGTGTGCAAAGATATCTGTAAATTCTGTGCATACAGTGCCAGTCGTAAAAATCCGAATCGCTATACCATGAGTCATGACGAGATCGTGGATATTGCCAGACAGGCATGGAGTGCGGGAGCGAAAGAGGTCCATGTGGTCTCGGCGCACAACCCCGATGCCGGTCTGGAGTGGTACATGGGTGCTTTCAGGTGTATAAGAAAAGAGCTTCCCGAAATACACATCAAGGCACTTACGGCAGCAGAGATCAATTTTTTGGCCGAAAGCAACAATATGAGCTACGACGAGGTTGTAGACTTGATGATCGAGAGCGGTGTCGACTCCATGCCCGGAGGCGGTGCCGAGATATTCGACGAGAAGATCAGAGAGTATATATGCAAAGGGAAAGTCACATCACAGCAATGGATAGACATCCATCGTATTTGGCATTCGCGAGGACGAAAAAGCAATGCCACTATGCTGTTTGGTCATATAGAGAGCAGAGAACACAGGATAGACCATATGTTAAGACTTCGAAAGCTGCAGGATGAAACAGGGGGGTTCAACGCTTTTATTCCACTCGTGTACCAGAAAGAGAACAATTTTTTGCGCGTGAGTGAATTTCCCACCGCGCAGGAGATTCTCAAAACCTACGCCATAAGCCGTATTCTGCTGGACAATATCCCTCATATAAAAGCCTACTGGGTGACATCCAGTATAGGATTGGCTCTGCTGGCTCAGGAGTTTGGAGCTGACGATCTCGACGGCACCATCCAGAAAGAGTCGATCCAGTCCGCCGCCGGTGCGGATTCCGCCAACGGTTTGCCTATGGAGGAGTTTGTCCACCTGATACGCAACAGCGGTTTCGTTCCGGTCGAGAGGGACAGTCTGTACAACGAACTATCCAGATATTGACATTGAGAGCGAAAGAGTCTGTCCTTTTTGCTTGGAGCTTCGCGAGAGAGGTGGTGTTATTTTGGATAGAATAACGATATGTTTCTATAGTGACGATGAAAAAAGGCATATAGTATGGTTCTCATGATAGACAATTACGACAGTTTTACTTACAATATTGTTCAGTACTGCAAAGAGCTCGGTGCCGATCTGAGAGTTATAAGGAACGACGAGATGGATGTGGAGGAGATAGGGGCGCTGAAGCCGGAAAAGATCATACTCTCGCCGGGACCTTCCACCCCGGACGATGCCGGCGTGACTCTGGATGTAATACGCGCTTTTTCGGGAGATATTCCAATGCTTGGAATATGTCTTGGGCACCAAAGTATCGCCCAGGCTTTCGGAGCCAGGGTCGTTCGGGCAAATAATATGATGCATGGCAAAACATCTCAGGTCAGAGTCACGGCCAATACTCCCATTTTTAAACGCATACCGAGTGAGTTCAGGGCCACGAGGTACCACTCTCTGGTGGTGGAGCAAAAAGATCTCCCAAAAAGGCTCGTGCCTACAGCGTATAGTACGGATGACGGCGAAATTATGGCTCTACAGGTAGCCGATCTACCCGTATATGGAGTGCAGTTTCATCCGGAGTCCATTATGAGTGAATATGGCCACGAAATGATAGACAACTTTCTCAAAATACAAGTGTAGAGTTCATGTCGAAAAAAGAGAGATTGTTCCAGGCGGCGATATATCTCTACTTTGTACTGCTTTGTGTTTTGTCCGCCACCACACCCATAACTCCTGCCGAAGCGAAGATTCTATATTCGGGCACATACAGCCTGTCAGGCTATCTCGCTATCGCTTCACACTCGATGATTCCCGGAATTTTCGGCTATAGAATCTTTTCTCTCCTGTCCGGTTTCGTAGCTCTGCTGCTCTTCAGGGAGCTGAGTCGGGGATATTTTCGCCATGAAGACGACTACAGGCTTTCCGTTATCGTTTATATGCTGCTTCCCGGTGTGATTGCGTCGGCGGTTTTGATAAATGACGGGGTTTTCGCTCTGTTGTGCACTATGATTTTTGTATATGCGCACGAAAGAAAAATGTTTTTTCTTCAAGTACTCGCCATGACAGTGCTCCTTTTTACCGATACGGCCGCTTTTTCATTCTATTTCGCTTTGGCTCTTTACGCCTACAAAAAGAAAAAATTTCCTCTTTTCTGGTTCAGTCTGCTTCTATTTATCGTTTCGGTTTGCTTTGGGCATTTTGGCTTCGAAGGAAAACCCAGGGGGCACCTGGTCGAGCTCTTCGGTGTCTATGCCGCTCTGTTTTCTCCTCTGTTTTTTGTCTACTTTTTCTATGCTGTATACAGAGTGATGCTGAATGGTCCCAGAGATCTCTACTGGTACCTCGCTTCGGTTCCTTTTATCGTTTCTCTTCTGCTTTCGATACGCCAGAAGATACTTATAACCGACTTTGGCCCATATTTGCTGATTGGGGTACTTGTGAGTGTATCTGTCTTCAGCGGGAGCCTGCGGGTAAGGATGAAAAGTTTTCAGCGTCCGTACAGGATAGCGAAAAATACCGTACTGTTTTTTTTGGTCTTAAGCGGTCTCGTTACTGTAGCACATCGTCCACTGTACAGGGTGATGGGGGATCCCAGAGCTTTTTTTGCTTCCGCGCTCTACGAGCCCTATGATCTTGCTCTGAAACTAAGAACAGAAAACAGGAGATGCTTTAGATCTGACGAGATAAGAAGAGGGGACAAATATCTCTATGTAATGAGATTTTATGGTTTCGAAAAGTGTCGTTGAAGGAGTTTCGTGATTTATGAAATCGCAGATATTCGATTATTGTACTCCAAAATGTTCCCAAAATACACATACTATTTTATGCCTGCTTTAGAATTTTTCTTTGAAACTGATATTAAAACTATCTAATGATAGAATTCACCAACCCTAATACTAAAGGAGAAGCCGATGGCTCAGAGAGCGATACGCGAATATGATGGAAAAGCACTTTTTTCCAGGCATTGGAACGAATATTTCGACGGATTCAACTATCCATTCAAATCTGTTCTGGTGACCAGTGGTGACCAGTTGCGTGAAAAGGCCAAAGAGAAAGGGTACGAGTGGTTGAGCAACGAGCCTCTCGTCGCCAAACCGGACATGCTCTTCGGAAAGAGAGGTAAAAACGACCTCGTTCTCTTCCGTGTGGAGAAGCCGGGTGATGTGACTCTCGAAGATGCCGCCAGATGGATAGACGAAAAGCAGTCGGGTGAAGTGGAGCTACTCAGCGGTCAGAAGGGTGAGCTGACACACTTCATCGTAGAGCCTTTCACTCCCCATGAGCAGGAGCAGGAGTACTATGTAGCCGCAACTACCGTGGGCGAAGACGATGTACTCTATATGTCCGCAGAAGGTGGTATGGAGGTAGAAGAGGGGTGGGACGAGAAGGTCAACGAAGTCAAGATACCCATCACCATGAGCGACGGAGATATCGAAAAGGCCATCAGAGAGAATATCCCCGCCGATATTCCCGAAGAGAGCAAAGATACCTTTGCCGATTTCGCCGTCCGTTTCTTCAGATTTTTCCGCGATATGCACTTCGCATACCTCGAAATCAATCCTATCGTTCTCGTCGGACATGACGCGCATATCCTCGATCTCGTTGCCAGACTCGACGATACCGCTGGCTTTATGATGAGAGAGCAGTGGGGCGATATAGAGTTTCCCACAGCCTTCGGCATGGAGGATCAGTCACCCGAAGAGAAGGCTATAGCGGAAGCAGACAGTAAATCGGGCGCCTCACTCAAGCTGACCATTCTCAACCCCAAAGGTCGCATCTGGACGATGGTGGCTGGAGGGGGAGCCTCCGTCGTCTACGCCGATACCATCGCCGATCTCGCTGGCGTCGAGGATCTGGCGAACTACGGAGAGTATTCCGGAGGCCCCACTACGGGTGAGACCGAATTTTACGCCGAGACCATCTTCGACCTGATGACGAGATATCCTGACGAGAGGGGTAAGATTCTCATTATTGGAGGGGCTATCGCCAACTTCACCGATGTAGCCAAGACCTTCAC